>CAZCPI010000043.1:7174-16925 GCA_964500535.1 uncultured Bacteroidales bacterium | reverse complement strand
ATCTCGGAAGTAATTATTTCTGCCGTTTTGAGACTCCTCAAAATCGGGTTGGGCATGTCATCAGTTTTTTTGATGATACCTGCATTGACAGCTTCCGTAAGCAACCTTTTTACTTCTTTAATCTGCGACGGAGGAGTGCTGCCTGATATTTGCCTTAATATATTTCCGTAGGTCTTAATAGTCCTGCGGCGTTCTTCTTCTGTAAAGAATGGAGTATTCATCTGAAGCACTTTTAAATGATTGGGTGCCCATAAAAGTACTTCATTTGATGTAAATACAAGATATCTTCAGGCAATTTTTATTAATTTTGCAGGATAAAATACAAATTGCCATGTTTAATAAAGAAGACGAAACCCTGCTCGAAAGTAAAGGAATCAGCATTAATGAAATTGAAAAACAACTGGATAGTTTTAAAAAAGGATTCCCTTATCTGGAAATCCAGGCTTCAGCTACTCCTGGTAACGGAATTAAAGTCTTTTCAGCTGAAGAAACCGATGTATTAATCAGAGTTTGGGATGATTACATGTTAAACGGTGGCAAAGTTATCAAATTTGTTCCCGCTTCAGGTGCTGCAAGCAGGATGTTCAAGGATTTGTTTGAGTTCCTGAACTCCCCTTCAGAACTACCTGAAAATGGTTTTATGAAGTATTTCTTTGAGAACATACCGAACTTCGCGTTTTATAGCGAGCTTGATGAAACCTGTCTGAAGAATGAAGGCAAGACTATCAGTCAGTTAGTATCCGAAAATAAATATCAAGCGGTTGTTAGTAATCTTCTGCAACCTGAAGGTCTCAATTACGGTTCGTTGCCAAAAGGACTGCTGCAATTTCATAAATATGATGACGGAGCCAGAAAATCAGTTGAGGAACATCTGGTTGAAGGAGCTTTATACGCCAAAGAAAATGACGGAAGCGTAAATGTTCATTTCACGGTTTCAACTGAACATCGTCAATTGTTTGAAGAGCAGATTAAAGTTTCAACACCTGTAATTGAACAAAAATACGGCGTGAAGCTCTTTATCAGCTTCTCAGAGCAGAAGCCATCGACAGATACTATAGCAGCGACTTCAGATAATCAACCATTCAGAGATAACGGCAAACTGGTATTCAGACCGGGCGGACATGGCGCATTGATTGAAAACCTGAACGATCTGGATTCAGAAGTGGTTTTCATCAAAAATATTGACAATATCGTGCCTGACTGCATGAAACCAACCACAGTCAGATACAAGAAACTTATTGCCGGTCTGTTAATCAGCCTCAAAGAAAAGACTTTCAACTATCTTGAATCTCTCGAAAAAGGTAGTTATGATCATGAATTGCTGGTTGAAATTGTAAGATTCCTGCAACATGATCTCAATACCAGAAATCCTGAAACCAAATTGCTTGAAGACAGCGAACTGGCTCTTTATCTGAAGCATAAGCTTAATCGCCCGATAAGAGTCTGCGGTATGGTTAAAAATCAGGGTGAACCCGGTGGCGGACCTTTCTGGACTTTTAACCAGGACGGTACATATTCGCTGCAGATACTTGAAAGCTCACAGATAGATCTTAAGGACCCTGACAAGAAGACGATGTTCGAACAGGGCACTCACTTCAATCCTGTCGATCTTGTTTGCTATATCAAAGATAATAAGGGCAATAAGTTTAATCTGCCTGATTATGTTGATAAACAGACAGGTTTCATTTCAATCAAATCCAAAAACGGAAATGAGCTTAAGGCTCTTGAACTACCTGGATTATGGAACGGAGCGATGTCAGACTGGAATACAGCTTTTGTTGAAGTGCCTATCGAAACATTCAATCCTGTAAAAACAGTCAACGACCTACTGAGAAAAGAGCATCAACAAGCTTAGGGCGTAAAATGCCCGGCAGGAACTGAATTTGCCGGCTAGTGTGTGTTGGGATTAATCTACCCACCGCAAAGCTGCGTATTCCGGGATTTAATCTCCCCCCCTGCAAGGCTGCCGGTGATTTGCTCTCCTGAATTATTCCGGCAAAATGCCCCCGATTGGTTTCAGCCCCATTGAAGCAGCCTTCTTATACATAAACTGTTTAGCAGCCTCGTACTCATTTGGAATCACGCCATCAAGAATAGCATCCTTGATGGCAGATTTTATTGCGCCGACCTCAGCGCAGGGGCCAAGACCGAAAATCTCCATAATCTCCTCTCCTTTCACCGGAGGCTGCATATTACGTATCCTGTCTTTTTCCTCAAGCTCAACAAGCTTTCGTCTGACCAGCTTAAAATTATCCAGAAATTTCCTGACCTTTTCCTTGTTTCTCGAAGTAATATCGGCTTCACAGAGCATCATAAGATCATCAACATCATCACCGGCATCAAAAAGCAATCTTCTTACTGCAGAATCCGTTACGATCTCCTCACTGAGTACGATAGGTCTCATATGAAGCCCTACCATTTTCTGAACATACTTCATCTTCTCATTCATCGGAAACTTCATCCTGCGAAAAAGCTGAGTAATCATCTTCTCGCCGATAAAATTATGGTTATGAAAAGTCCAGCCTGTCTTTGGGTCAAATTTCTTGGAAGCAGGTTTGCCTATATCATGTAAAAGTGCAGACCATCTGAGCCATACATCGTTTGATTTCAGACAAAGATTATCCAGCACCATCAGAGAATGGTTGAAATTATCCTTATGACCAATGCCGTCTCTTGATTCCACACCTTTTAAAGCTGATAACTCAGGCATAATAATCTGAAGTATTCCAGAAGCATCCAGCAGTCTGAAACCTACAGAAGGCTGTCTTGAAGCCATAATCTTGTTAAGCTCATCGACAATCCTTTCACCTGAAATTATATTTATCCTTTCGGCATTTCTTTTAATCGCGTCAAAGGCTTCATCATCAATATCAAATTCCAGCTGACAGGCAAAACGTATAGCCCTCATCATCCTTAGCGGATCGTCACTAAAAGTAATATCAGGATCAAGCGGAGTCCTGAGTATCATATCCCTCATATCCTCCATCCCGTTAAAAGGATCGACAAGCTCTCCAAACCTGTCTTTATTTAAGCACAGAGCCAGAGCATTAATCGTGAAATCACGACGCTTCTGATCATCTTCAAGAGTACCGTCTTCAACTACAGGTTTCCTCGAGTTTCTGTCATAAGACTCTTTTCTTGCGCCAACAAATTCAATTTCAATATTATCGTGTTTTAATTGCGCTGTACCGAAATTCTTAAAAATATTGACCTTTTTCTTACCGCCAAGCTTTTTTGCAACCAGCATCGCAAGATCAATTCCACTGCCAACACACACAATATCAATATCTTTAGAAGGTCTTTTCAGGAAAATATCCCTTACGAAACCACCTATCAGATAACATTCGACATTCATTTCAGAAGCAGCTTCTGAAACCACCGAAAATATCCTGTCTTTTATTTTTTCACTAAAATTCACAATTGTTTCCATCAATTAAGTGACAAAAGTATGATTTTTTCAGGGAATACGAGTATTTTTGTATTCCCTAAAAAAGACCATTGATGTCAGGAAGCAGACTATCTAAATATATTTATCTTGGTTTAACGGTTTCACTATTATCATGTGCAGCTATTAAGGACCCATCGCCGGACGACTATCTGAATCATGCAAGAGATCTTATACAGTCTCAGCAATATCAGTTAGCCAAGATGTATATCGACAGTATTCAGATACTTTTCCCAAAGGAATTTTCCAAGATCAGAGAAGGCATGACCATCATGCGTCAGGTTAGTTTTGCCGAGCAAAAAAGGACACTTGCTTTTTGCGACAGCATGCTTAAAGTAAGACAAAACCAGTTGCCTGAGGTTACCCGTAACTTTATTTTCGAGAAAGACGCAGAGTTTGAAACAGTAGGACACTACGTTTACAAGACGCAACTAAGTGAAAAGAATTACGGCAGGACTTATCTGCAGACCAAAGTCGATGAAAAAGGAAGACTGGTTCTGACAAGTTATTACTGCGGCTCCAGGCCTCTCAACCATACAAGAATCAGAGTAACAAGCAGAGGTGATATGTTTGCCGAGACCTATGACGTTCCAAATGACGGAGCTCTCAACTACTCATACAGAGACGGTGGACTAAACTACGAGATCGTAAGGTTCACTCAAAAAACCGAAAACGGTGTTGTAAACTTCATTCTCTCGAATCAGAACAATCCGATTAACGTTAATTTGAACGGAGAGAGAAGTATCAATTACAGACTATCAGCTCAGGATAAACAAGCATTAAAAGAAGCCTCTGATTTATCCGTGGTTCTCTCGGACATCACCAGACTACTCAGCGAAATCCGCCTTGCTCAGGCCAAACTCGAATACCTCAACACAAGAGAAAAAAAAGCAGCAACTAAATTCTGAAAATCAGAGTAGAAAAGATTGTAACCAACTACCGGGATTTGATTATTAAAAAGTGTTTGAAAAATAAAAAAACAGTTTATTTTAAAAACACTCCCGGATAAGATAAAACATATTTATCACGTTGTTAGTGTCATAGCTGTAATAATCTTCTCCAAAACGCTCGTTTACAGCAGCCAAATCATCCCAGTTTACAAGACAAGCATGTAGTTTCTTATCTTCATCTTTATTAGAAGTCGCATCTACAGGAATGCTGCTTAACTGCCAGGTATCCCAACCATTCACGTATAATTGTGCAGCCCAACGCAGATGTTCGCCAATAGCAAGATTTCTGAGAGATTCCTCATTTAAGTATGAAACAAACTCATTAACATCATTCATGCTTTTTATCTTTTCGACTGAAAGACCTGTCATTTTTAATTTGGCATGAAAGTGCTCAGCAACAGAAATATTTGATAATTGTTTTGTTCTGGAGATCAGATTCCATGATTCAACAGAAGTGCTTTTATTTTTCGAGTAAAATGCATGAACTTTTCTGGCAGTTATCTCTAGTCTTTCCCTCAATATAATATCTTCAGTGTAGATATTTTTTTCTCTTCCGAAAAATATCATTTCTTTATTTTCATCATTAAGAAACAAACAATCATAATTATCATCATCTTTCATCCTTATAAGCGTTCTTATACTAACGTTATTCTTTTTTAAAATCAACTGATGAATATCCACAGCAGTATGAACATTTAACGTATCATCACCCAATGCAATAATTATCAAATCAAGAGTATTGAAATTTTCTCTGATAAGATCAAAAAATCTTACCTCTCCGGTTTCCATTTGCAAAAAACGAATATTACAGATCTTTGATATGCCCGGATACCTGTTCATAAAACTACCGGCTCTGGAGTTTACATCTTTGTCTATAATCCAGGCATTAAACTGATTACCAACAAACTGACCAGCTTCAACCAGCTTTCTAAGGACAGCATCACCGGTATTTCCAAATCCAACAAGCATTAGATTAAAGTCAGATTTTGCAACACTTTTTAAACTATCAGGCTCAACAAAATCAACGGGATGGCACTTCATCAATAGCTGTCTTGCAGTAATCTCAGCATCATTAATAAATCTCAACGTTACTCCTTTTATTTTGGGCGATAAACGTTTATAATATAATTCTTCCAAATCAGTCGATTTAATTCTAATATATAAAGTAATATCAGTCGAAACCGTGCCTGTTGATATTTCTCCAATTGCCGATAAAGCAGATCTGATATTAACATCCTCATTTTCTGTGAGAAAAAATAAATGAGTAGGTTTCTTTAAGACTTTACTCAGCAGATGAAATTTGCTTAAATAATCATTATTCACACAGATCCTTACATTTGCATCTTTCTTTTCATTCGAACTGATGATACTGTCTTCATTGTTAAGCTTCAAACTTTCTAAAGGAGATTTTCTGCTAAGAATAAATGCACCAATAGATTCGATCTTATAATACATATTATCAGTTTCATTACTGTCAAGATTATTGATATAAGCAATGAATTTTTTCCCATTTTTACTTATAATATCATTGCCAAGAAGTATTGAAGGTTCATTTACACCATAAAATATATATATACTTTTGGGATTGTTAAAGCGGACTCTAATCTTATTCAAAATCAGTTTCCCAAAAAGATTAAGAAATACAAAAACAAAAATAAAAGCAGCAGAAGTGTTTATAACCGAAAACCACAGGATAAACGTAGGGTTTCCATGTACTTTATCCTTGATTTCAACAAGATCATTTCCCATTAAGAACAACCTACATGTAGAATAAACAGCCTGTAAACTGTTCGAAACCCATCTGCCGGGTGCATTCATGTGATAACCAATAAAATACACAATTAAACCGCCAAATATTGTGCATGGTACAAGTATGTTCTTAATAAATGAAACAAGACCTTTGCCTTTCTTCAGATAAAAAAATAGTACAACAGCAAGAAATATAAGATATAAGAACGGTGTATAATATCCAAAAGATGAAATCCACTCCATACTTAAAAATTATAAGGTTGATTATAAATTAAAATTTAGAAATTAAAGGTTTTTTCCAAAATCTCAACATACGATTGTTCAAACCATTTCTTTGCCCCAGATTGAAACCTATACTGACAAAATTGCTATTAATACTAAAAGGCTTTGAAATTAAAAAATTGGCATTGTACACATCATCCATCAAAATATTAAATTTACCGTTATTCAAATAATGACCATATTTAATTTTAAAATTAAAAAATGAAAACCTTGTAGATAACTCTATACCATATGAGTAATCATAACCGCTGATATTGTTTTTCTGAATTATCTTAGTAATGTCCGGGTACCATGAAAAATTTCCGAATGCGTTAATATCAATTTTTTTTGTAATACTACCACCAAATAAAAATTCACCATTAAGGAAAACACAACTACCGGAGAATAAGTAATCATTATATTTATATTCATCTGCATTGATATCACTATCAATTACTTCACCTTCAAATAAGGGATTCACCTTAAAGACATTAGCTTTCAGAACTGTCGTAGACAATCCGGGGAAAAGATTAAACTTGCCAAAACTCCCGGATGCAAAAAGGTTATAGTAATTTATACTTTGAAAATTCTCATCACAATATGCCGGCAATGACTGCAGATAATATTCAGCATCAAGTGTCACAAAAGTCCCTCTGGAATAACATGGAGCATTTACATTTGTTTTTCCATCATGTCTGAAAGTACCTGAAAAAACTTTTCTTTTATCGTCAAAAAGACTAAGTCTATAATTACCATAAGGTATTTCAAGAACTACCGGTGTCTTAAACTTGTCACTTATCAATTCACCTTTTCTAGAGACAACAACACTCATGCTGTCACTTTCACTTTCAATTTTGATTGGAAAAGTAGATTCAAGAACATACTCAAGAGTATCAATACTGTTTTTCACAGTGTTGTCTATTGTAAAAATCTGTGATACTCCAAGATAACCTTTCTTTTTAACAACAACTTCATTTTTACCCTCATAAAGGAAAATATCATACGGGGAGAAACCCTGTCTTTGATTATTAACTAAAATTTCAGCACCTGTCGGATTAGTTTTAAGTCTGTATTGCTTAAAGATTTTCATACCAATATTAAGAGTTTCCTCCTGATCTTCGCGTATTAAAACCGGGAAATCCTCATTTTCGGTTTTAAAACCATCTTTAACTATTTTCACCTTGTGATTACCAACAGTAGCTTTATACTTGAAAACAGGCACATTTCCGATAAAATTATTATCAAGATAAACTTTTGCATCCATTGCATTTCCCATGTCAGCAACTGTTATAAAACCGGAGATCGGCTCCAGTTGAGCATGTATAAGATCAAATGCACCTTTTCTTGAAATCAATTCTTTATTATATGGTTTGTAACCTGTTGTACTGATAAGTATTCTATGATAACCTTCAGGTACAGGAATTACTCCTCCGGAATATATTTTAAAAAATTCAACATTGCCTAAATCATCAAATGATTTGATTTTTGTTTTATCAAACATCTCAGTCATTGATATTCTGGCAGAATCTATATTTATGACGGGATATATTTGCGGTTGAGATTTATCATCTGTAAAAATATCCAGTTGTAACTTTGCAAAAACGGGCTTCAACGAGATCTCTAAAACTTTCGTACTTCCATCACTTGGTATAAGGACAGTTGTATCTATCGTTTCATATCCGTCTTTGCTAATTTTGACTTTGTATTCTCCTGCATTTATTTCAATTGTAGCACTTGACAACTGCGGTCTTTGTCCGACAAAACCAAAATCTACAAAGGCATTATTTGGATAAGTCTTGAAAAAGATATTTCCTTTTGGAGCCTTTTTTACAATCTTAAAAGCATATTTACTGGAGAAACCATCTATATATATTTTTTCCGAAAGATATTTAGGAGATGATATTGTTAACCAGAAACTTGAGTTTTCATGACAAAAAACATATTCTTTTTTGATACTGTCAAATTCAGGCTTCTTAATATCCATATAATTGGAATCAAAGAATAAATCAGGTATATCACTTTTAATCGTGATAAAGATATTCCCCGGGCTACATTCGGCTCCACCCTTAAAATCGTAGGCTTCATTTTTATTTAGCTCTTCAATAAAAAGTTTTTCCTGACCAGACTGAGCAAACACTGTTAAAAAGGGTATGATAGTCAGTAGAAACATCAAAAAAATATTCTTAAAAACTTTCATATAATATTTTTTAATTTTACATGGGACTTATTTGAATATCACCTAAACCTATTTTTTCACTGTCTGAAGTCTGGGCATCCTGCCATACTCTTACCCAGATGATAGGATAATCGTTTTCTCTGAACTGTATTACAAAAAACAATAGTCCGTAGTCTTCATAACGGTCAGAAACCCATTTTTGCTTTAACCTGACTCCATAATATGACTCATACCCGGACTTACGGTGTCTGAATATTTCGATATCCCTGAAATCAATATTTATGTTCTTATTTACCTTAAAAACATTTTTCAGGTTATCAATATATTCATCTTTAGTCATTTTTTTATACAGAGTGCTTGACCCACCCGTGTAAAGAGATTTTTTTTCAGAAGTATTTACCTGTAGACAGGATTGATCTGATTTTTCAATTTTTCTTCCAACGATTATAAGAGCTTTATCACTAAACACATTACTGATAAAAGAAATATCTTTTCTCATATATGCTGTCCTGAAGGCTTCCAGAAAATCTCTTATTATATTTTTCTTGGTTTCGTTTATAACACTATTGTCGAAGATATCTTTACCATATTGTTGTATCTTGACCGGGAAAAAGAGGTCCTCAATTGCTCCGTTATCGTTAATATCTATTGCTATTTCCAAAGTGTCTTTATTCATAATGACAGGAATGTTTCTCAATTCATAACCTTTGGATGTTTTTATCAAAACTTCACTTATCATATTGTCCCTCAGATAGAATTTTGATGAAGACCATATCAGGTTGATGTTGTCCAAAGCCTCTTCGGATATCTGAAGATTTTCCTTTTTGATGGTGTCTCCCTGCAATTTGTAGGATTTGTTAAGTACGCCAAGTAGATCAGAAACATTTTTTTCGATGAGACTTTTTTGTTCAGATGTTAAATAACCACTTTTAAGATCAAACTTAACAGAATCTCCATCGGCAAAAACATTTGATGAGAATGTTTGTAAAAAAATCAGAAACATAACCTGTAAAAAGCGTTTCATACTTTATGATTTTTACTATTGTTAAATATTCAAATTACTTATTGTCCGTAAGGGATGTATGTATAAAGTGTGCCTTTGATGACAGCATTTTTATTTTTAAAAATAATGCTTCCATCAGCTTCAGTAACAAGCATGTGACTATAGTT
>CAZCPI010000043.1:0-7164 GCA_964500535.1 uncultured Bacteroidales bacterium | reverse complement strand
GTTGCTTTAATAATATTATTCTGGCAGGATTCTAGCCCAAAATAGACAAAACAGTTTTCAGCAAGAATTGAATGTATTTTCTTTAATGAAACCATTTCATTGACTTTTTTATTGCCATATAAGATTCTGGTCAGTTGTACATTGTATTCCCCGAAAATATTACATGTGAAAATATTCGAGAAAGATTCGACAGGTAAGTCTGAAGAAAAAACAGGATAATAATTACCATTTAAATTACTCAGGTACACGTCCGAATTAAAATGGCCTGAAAATAATCCTGTACCGGTTTCAACATATATGTTATTTTTAAATGGCTTGGCATTTGGAAATTTCATCCTTTGAGGTATTTCCACAAAATCCTGATTTAACTTCATCGAAAATTCATCTTCAAGATCTTTCTTATCCATGCCTCTCAACAAGTTAATATTTGAGGGAAACACAATGGAGCAAACTGTCTCTGACGAAGAATGTATGTCAGCCGTAAATATTGAATTATTGAAAGTGATTGATACAGATGATCTATTAATCAGATCAGTAATACCTTTAATAAAGGTAATATCGTGATTTACAGGCCTGCTTTTATATAAAATGAGGAGATGTTTTCTCTCAATAAAATTTTCAAGTTCAGCATTGTTATCAATTAAAGCAATGTTAAAAAGGCAATACTTTATAAAATCAAAAGCATCGCCATAATTATTTCCCATTTTTACTGAAGGAATATACAATCCGATATTTAAAATATTCCCGTATTTGTCAGCTCTGATTTCAACACTTTTTGTACCGGCATTATCAATTTGAAAAATGCTATCGTGTTTTAACTGTCCCGGTATCGATCTGTATTTCAATGGTAACAGAGAACAGGCTTTTTTAACTTCTTCTGACATGAAAGAAGTCACAGCAATCATGTTAATTGCCATGAGAACATTAAAAAGGACTAATAAAATAAATTTCTTAAAAATCGTCTTCATTTGAAAAACTCAGCTAATCAGTAACGCCCAACAACTATAGTCTCAATTTTTTCTCCACCCTTATTGTATAAAGTTCCAATCTCCAGCTCCCCTTCATTCCATTTTCCGTACAAAGAATCATAAGGAGAAGAATAAATCATTCTCCCGTTTACATCTGCAATCAACTGACGCGACGAAAATATCATATATCCACGTCCGTCAGGAACATTATTTTTTAAAGTCCCGACATATTTATTACCATTTACATAAATACAATTTTCCTTTTTTATCTGAGTATCAGTATTTAAGGCATTTAGTTTAATTTCATCAGGGACATTCTTAGTATTTTTGGTTGAAACTTTTCGATTTTTCACGGTACTTTTTAATGAGTCTTGTTCGACTTTTGGTGTTAAAGTAACTTTTCCTGAGTCTTCTTTTGATTTGTTGCTATTTAAAAACATAATAATCGCAATGGCAGAAACCACTAATATACTTGCAATAATTATTAACTGGGTCCTTCTAATTTTCTGTTTTTTGACCGGCTTGCTCAAATTAATCAATGATTTTTCCGGTTCTGTTTTATCATGTTCAGCCTTGGGTTCAGTTTTGGATAGATTTTTGACGACAGGTTTTTCTTTATTTAAATAATTCTGTTTATTTACATCATTAATTTTTTTTTCAATCACATCAAGTATACTCACTCTCTGAGAATACCACAGAGTGCCGTCATTAAGGTAAAAAATCAAAGGTTTTGATTCACTTGGATAAATCTGTAAATCAAACAACCATTTTATCTTTTCTCTACCCGCATTAGTCAGGTTAGTTACGAGTATCGGGATTAGTTTTAGCCTTTGTTCACAATAAAGTTTCTTGATCAGAGGCAGCTCAGTATTCATTATATAGTCTGAAGAAACAAAGTCCTGGCTGAGTAGTAAAACTGCAATTTGCGAATTGCTGATTTTTTCTTCAATTATCCCAGAATACTCCTCCCCAACAGATTGTTGAAGTTCGTAATCTGTCCAGATTATTGCCTGATCCTTGAGTTGAGAAGATAACCACGGTATAAGATTCTTCTTTTCATCCTTAAAAAGCCATTCATCATTTTGATGAGAATAACTTACAAATATGGTAACTTTATCATTCATTCTTTAATATGATTATCTATCACTCATATCTCAACACCATACTAACAAGCATCAAAAAATACAGAAAATAAAAAGGCCGTAGTATAAACTGATTCAAAATGCAATATTAAGAAAAAAAAATGCAATAATTCAAAATTATATTATGAATAATTACTTTCTATCTTATTATGGCAGAGGGTATAAAACAGATTAGAATACAACAATAAAAAGTAAAAAATTATGAAGCTAAATGGCTTTATTCCTTAATGCTGGATTTTACTATTACAACACAGGCACCTGAGACAGCCTCAAAACAAACTTTACCATTTCCAACCCTTAAATCGCTTATACCTTTTGCTTTTGCCGGAGCATTGCCATTAATAGTGATATCATCAATTCTGCCGGCTGACAGACTTATTGTAGCAGACGTATTTGCAGGAATAACAAAATTATAGGTACAAAATCCATCCCCGGCTGCCCAGCTGCTTTCAATCCTGCCATACATCGAATCATAATATCCTTTTGCGAATTTCATTTCACCTGTCGGATCAGGCTCAGGATGCAAAACAAAATGTTTGAAACCGGGACTAAGCACATCCCTGTCTATACCAAGAGAATAGTTATACATCCACGCTCCAATCGCGCCAAAAGAATAATGATTAAAAGAATTCATACTGTTGTTTTTGCCGAAACCATCCGTATGAGTATAAGAATTCAGTCTTTCCCAGATAGTAGTAGCACCCTGATTTACAGGATACAACCACGAAGGAAACGATGTCTGCTGCAATAATCTGTAAGCAGTATTCGACATATCATTATCAGAAAGAGCTTTATTAATCCAGGCTGTGCCAATGAAACCTGTCATCAGCGAATACGGAGGGCAAACAATATTCTCATCAGTGATATTTTCTCTTTTAATGGTTTCACCGAAATTTGCCAGAAACTTTGATAAAATACCATTATCAACAACATTGAAAGCCAATGGCAGCACGTAAGAAGCCTGAGTGTCTATCGCTTTACCTCTGAAAACAGTTTTACCTGTTAAAACATCAATATAAGTCTTGTTGAAGAAAACCTTTCTGGCAGAGTGCATTTCGGCAAATTTCGCTGCATCATCATTCTTACCCAATATAGCTGCAACCTTGCTCATTATTTCAATATCATAAATCAGATAGGACTCCCAAAAAAGAGTCTTTTCGTTTTTACTGTCTTCCAGACTCAGCCAGTCGCCAAGAGCCCACCATTCACCTCTCTCCTTTTCTTTAAAGACACCGGTCTGAGGATTAATGTCCTTAAGAAGATATTCGATATACTTTTTCATTGCATCATAGTGACTTTCAAGCAGATCCTTATCACCATACTGCAAATATGATTCCCATGGCACAGTAATACCTGCACTACCCCAGAGAGTTTCACCAAAACCGACTCCCAGAGGAGCAACATCAGGGAAACGCCCGTTATTACTTTGAACATCCCTCATCGCAATCATATGTCTTCTCAGAAACCCCGCCGCATCACAAAGGAAAGTCGCCGTCCTCGAAAAAACAGACAAGTCGCCACTCCATCCCAGACGTTCGTTTCTCTGAGGGCAATCAGTCGGGATTGAGAGGAAATTTGATAACGCAGACCATATGATATTCTCCCAGAGCTTGTTAACCTTAGGATTTGATGTTTCATATTTTGAAACCAGACTTTCAATCGAACTCAAAACCACACCCCTCACAGAATCAACAGGAAGAGGCTTATCAATACCTGTAATCTCGATAAACCTGTAACCATGAGAAGTAAACCGCGGACTAAAAACATCATAACCACCCCTGGCAATATAAATATCCTGAGCCATGGCAGCCCTGATATTTTCCATCATAACCATGCCCGAATTCCCCTTATAAGCGGGCAGATCCGGATATTTGACTTCTGCATACCTCATTACTATCTTCTGACCGGGCTTAGCATCAGTGAAAGAAATCAAAGGTACACCAGCAAAATTTTGTCCCATATCATAAACGAAGACTCCGGGCCTGACCTCATCAAATGAAACTGCTTTTAACTCTCTCGCTTTTCTTACCGGCTCTCCTATCTGACCTCTCAGCGACATATTAGCATAATCTTCAATAGAGGTAGCCACATGTCCTTTTAAACTGTGTTCAACAGTTGATTTCCAATCCTTATCATCATAAGATGCAGTTGACCAATCATATACAGCTTTATCTTTCGTGGCATCATATACTTCACCCTGGAAAAAGCTTCCGTAAACCACAGGACCATTATCAAAATATTTCCATTTCGAAGGCTCAGTTACAATTACATCCTGCTTACCATCAGTATAAGTTATTACCAATTTAGCCAGAAGAGACTGCCTGTCGCCAAAGAAGTTCCAGTATTCGCCCGTATAAGTGCTGCCGCCACTCCACCAACCTTCAGCCAGTACAGCACCTGCTGCATTTTTACCACTTACAATTAAGTCGGTTACATCAAACGTTTGATACAGATGAGTTTTGTCGTATTGAGTCAGACCGGGATTAAAATAGTCATCGCCAACTCGTCTGCCATTTATATAAAAATCATATATACCTCTTGCTGTTACATAAAGCCTTGCCTTAGAAACCGATGATTCAGAAGTTGTAAATGTGGTTCGCAACATCGGCATTGACTTTTTGCCGGGATCAATCAAAATTGTGCTGCCGTTTGCATTGCCTGACATCTGAGCCGAAGTCCTGTAACCGGATGCCACTATGTCTGAAGGATTTCTGTGTGCATTGCCTGACATCTGAACCGGCTTATTGAAATCACTAAACAATATATTTGATGGCTTCCTGTAATTTGAAATCTGTAAATCCGAAAAAGTTGCCGTTTGTCCATCATCTACTCTGAAACCAACCTCCCCAAGTATTGGAAATGCAATGTAATTTCCCCCTCTGCCTAATGGATTCAGATTTATATCACCAATCTGATTACTTCTGGTTTCGGCATCAATATAAATACGTGTTTCACCAAACACCGAGGTCAGTATCACTTTATGCTTTTCGTAAAGATTAGTTTCATCAATAAGATTCTTTGGCACCACAATCTTTGATAATGGCACATTGCTTTTGTCTTTTGAAGTAAAGCCTGCCCTGTAAACATTAATTGTAGCCTGACCTCCGGATTTTAACAAACCACCATCCAGCTCAATCATTATGTATGAACTGTCTTTATGATTTTGCAGACCATAAACGTTTTTATCTCTATTCAAAAGTCTTTGATCATTTACGCCATACAAGAAACCGGCTCTGGTGCTACCACTCTGTTTATCAAGTTGTAGCACATAACTTATCTTGAAAACCGGAAGATACTGAGCATATAATGCAAGATCATCATCTCCCACCCCAATCCATTTGGCACCACTCCAGGCTTTAAGCCCGGAAGCAGTATCCATCAGACCGGTTTCAAAATATGATGAAGCAGTAGATTTCTTATTATTTTCATCCCAGACCGTTAGCTTCCAGTCATATCTGGTGGTCGCTTCGAGTCGTTGACCTTTGTATTTAATCTGAACAGAAATGCCGCTGTTGACCTTACCACTATTCCAGCATTCTCTACCGGATTCATCGATAACTATAATCTGATAAGCATTTTGCCTGCAACCAACTTTATTATTTAAAGACTTCATCTGCCAGCTGAAAGCCGGATTTTCAACATCAATCCCTATAGGCGCAGCAGCATACTCCACCTTAAGATTCACAAGCTGAACATCATTCCCGTACAGCGAGAAAGAGCTAAAAAACAGAGTGAAAAGAATTAATACAATATTGTTTCTTTTAGTATTAGTCATTGTCATTCTTCTTTTTATTTTTTTCGGCCAATGCTTGTTTTGCATTCAGAGACGAAACAACCTTTTTGCCAGTTTGTGCTTCAAGTTCAAGACGAGCAACTTTGGCAACATTACCACCTTGTTTAGCTACTTTTTGACTATCAGCAAAGGTACCAGGCTTTGTTGCCTGCGAAATATCTTTTGTAGAAACCTCAGCTAACATATTCAATATAAGCTCAGTGTTAGTCATATTATCACGCAGATTCTCTTTTTTTAAACCTTTTAATACCTTAAACTCTTTGGTTGTATTATCAGACCATGCTTTAGTGATGATATCAGTTAGAATAGCAAATTGAGTACCTTCTTTCAATCCACGTTTTTTCCATTCATCGGTTAGTTCTTTGCGAATTTCAATACTTTTAAGGCGTTGGTTAATCCAGTTTTCGCTGTAACCCAAACGTAAGTATTGCTCCAGGGCTCTGTCAATGGTAAGCTCAGGATCTTGCATTTCGTCCAATCGTTCACTGGCAATTTGTGCCAGCCAAAGTTTAAACGGCTCTGCATTAGGTGAAGGAATAGATTGAATTAAACGAAAAAGTTGTTCGGTATCAGCCACATCAGTAAGATAGGATTTACCATCTGCTGATTGCATTTTCAGTTGTCCCAATTTATGGGACAACTCACTACCTTCAGTATTGAGTTTTGTTTTTAATGCATTCCAATATTTTCTGGGTCTCGGACTATCAGTCAAGACCTCAATAACATCTACAATCGAAAAATACCATTTTTCCTGTTTATCGTCCCATATCGTACGAACTTTCTTGTCTTCAAATATCTTTATCGCATCGTGCTTGGTCATAATCCTTATTTTTAAATTGGAGCTTATCAATTGATTGATTTCTTAAAATTAATACAATTAAACGATATTTAATGTTTCTTTAATATTAATTATTTACAAAAAATACCACCTTCATGCTCAAACCAAATTAATTATCCATAAAGATAATTGTTTTTATAATTTGGTCTTCATTTAGAGCAGGAAGATGGTATTTCAAATAAACAGCTGAAACAACGGTTTCAATAAAAACTAAATACAGGACTTACCACCCAGTTACCACCCCTGTCAATAAGACCATAATGACCAGTCGTATCCATCATAGTGCAGGAGCCGTCCTTAAACAGCAGATCAGCAACACTTTTAAAAGGATGAGGACTCCTGAATTTAAACGGGATCCATACCTTATCGTTTCTATCTATGAAACCGATCATTCCTGCACTATCAACTGCAGCCAACCCCTCA
>CAZCPI010000042.1:1301-16967 GCA_964500535.1 uncultured Bacteroidales bacterium | reverse complement strand
ATTCCTTTATCACATAGAGCTGTCCGGATTCATATCTGATGACTTTAATTTTTTCTCCGGTTTCAATATATCCGATTTCAGATACAGCGTCATAAGTCTTCCCACCAATAGTGATTTTTCCTGAAGGTCTTAATATTGTTGAAGCTATACCTGTTTTGCCAACCATTTCAATATTTTCAGTTGGAACCCCTATAAACCCTTTTTCTTTATCCTGCGATGACACTAATGCCATTTTTTGGAACACGCCATTACCTTTTCCAATTTTATTAGTTATCAATATTGAAATAGTCAGCGCGACAGTTATACTAACAGTAACAAGTAATAATGGCTCAGAGATGCTGTTAAGGCCATTAAATGAAAACTTAAAGGTGCTGTTGTCTATAAGCGCAAATGTTAATCCGGAAATTACACATAAACTTCCTGTAATTCCAGCAACACCAAAGCCGGGAATTACAAATATCTCGAAAGCAAGTAATACAAGTCCGACAACAAAAACGATGATCTCCCAATTCTGAGCTAATCCATCAATATATAATGGAGCAAAATATAAAATAGCTGCTGCCAGAGCTGCTAATGTTGGGAAGCCTATTCCGGGAGCCTGAAGCTCGAACCAAATACCAGCTACAATCAACATGATAAGAATTGCACGTAAAGCAGTTCCCATCAAACTGCCCTTTAATTTATCAATACCCTTTAATTTAAATATCACCAACTCATAATCATCATATCCAACCTTATCATGTATTACCTCATCAATATTGTCTGCAATAGCCTCGCAATATCCATTTTTCAGTGCTTCATATGCAGTAAATGTCAACACTTTACCTGAATCTATTATACCTTTTATATAAATATCAGGATCCACCATGGCTTCAGCTATAGCCGGATCTCTTCTCCAGATTTCGGTTGTATCACCATCTTTAACAGCTGTTTTTTTACCCTGAGATTCGGCTGTAGCTCTGATAATGCCTCTCATATATGATTGATACTTATCGGGAGCAGCAGCCCCTTGTTGATCAACTACGGTTGAAGCCCCGATAGTTGATCCGGTTTTCATATAAATACTATCGCAGGCAATTGATATCAGTGCTCCGGCAGAAGCCGCATTGAAATCCACAAACACAAATACAGGGAAAGTAGCATTCAATATCGTTGATCTTATGGAATCAGCATAAACTACTTCACCACCATAAGTATTCATATTTATTAATACACAATCGTACTTATCGGTTACAGCTTTTTGAAAACCTTTTTGAATAAGTATCCATGTTGAACTGTTAATATTATTTCTCAGATTAATCTGTAAAATTTTCTTTTTGTCACCACTATCGGTAATAAAACTATCTCTGACACTATCAGAATACACCATCATTTGAGAAACCAGAAGTTGAAGAAAAAAGAAAACTATCAAATACCGTTTCATATATTTTGATTTTTATCAAAGATAATTTCAAAAATTGAAAAATTTCCAAAATTGTGAACAATTTGTTTGTTTATATTGTTTTGAGATTGTAATTTCGGGCGTGAAATTTTATTTGGAATAAAGTGTAACTCAAAGTATCCCAGGGCATTATTTGATGAATGAAGTTATTGTTTTATTGGGTTCAAACATCGATTCTCTTGAGAACATTGGTAAAGCAAAAGCTTTTCTTGTTGAAATTTTTGGAAATGTTTTATTCTCAAATAATATTGAAAGTGAAGCTGTAGGTAATGCAAGTGGCATTTATACAAATGCAGTTGCATTAATAAATACAGCTTATAATGAAAAACAAATTGTAGAGAGACTAAAACTAATTGAACAAAAATCAGGCAGAGTAAAAAATATTAATTCTGCGGATAATGTGACTATTGATTTAGATCTTGTACAATTTAACGGATCGATTTTAAGACCTGAAGATGCTGCGAGGCATTATTATATATCATGTCTTAAAGATTTTGGATTGTAAGGTATAGAGGTTGTGTTTTGTTGATAATCCTTACACTTTTTTTCTGATTTTCTTACATGCATTTTTGGGTATCCTTACATGTTGAGATGTGTTAATTGTTGATATTGGGTATACAATTATAAATAAGTTCTGATTTACTTAATTGCTGAACATGTTTATTGTATAAACAATTACTTCTATGAAAACGACTTTAAGAAAACTGATTTTTACAGTATTGTTCGTTCTCTTTTGTTGCTTATACTCTTTTTCTGAAAAAAGAATAACCAATAAGTCTGTATATATAACAATCCAGGCTGAAAATGGTAGTGTAAGACAAATCGAAAATGATGAGGAGTCAACAACATGGTTAATTATTCCGGATAATGGCTGGGAGATTTCTGATGTGGTTTTAAATGGAGAAAATATTACCGGCAAACTGGATATGAATAACCGCATCCGGACTCCACATAATAATGAAAATACTACAATATTAATTACATTTGAACCAACTGGTAATGAATATATTACACAGTACAATGTTCAAACCGTCCATGCCGATTTTTAGTTCCTGAGTGTGATATGAATTTAATTGTCTTTAATACAGCGTACTGAGAATCCTGTTTTTTTATCTGTCCAATCCCTTAAAATTCCACCTTCGTCGTAATAGAAATTGCGGAACCACGCATAATTATCATCCTGATATCCAGTGGATGTCCAAAAACGTCCCCTGTTTTTAAGCCTTTGAAAATTGTCTCCGTTTCTATAGCCACCACCCAATGCCGAAAATCCAACTATGTCAGTTGCATCAGTATTTGGACTAAGCCAGTGGTTCAATCCTGTTTCCTTCAATTTTCCACCGGCTTCACTAAGTCCTCCAAGATAATCAGTTAAAATAGTCCATTCAGCATCCGACGCAATATGCCAACCTGCAGGTGCCAGTTTATGCTCGTTGTTAACAGCAAACCAGTTGTACAAATGACCAAAAATTGCTCCTAAGGAATCCTTATTATCATAGTCGCACCATGCTCCGGTTTCAAGATTTTTCCAGATGTCAATATCTTTAACATCAGATATCGATGTGCCATCTCTGTATTTGGTTGTTTTTAAATTTTCAACCATCCATATCTGATTCCCGATTGTGACTGTATGATAAATATTGCCATCATAATCTTTTACTGTTTCCGGCTTAGTCTTAAAATCAATACTGTCAATCTGGCTTATTGATATTTCTATATCCTGTCCCCCATTAATATGTACAGTCATTGTATTCTGGGATTCAGATATAAAGGAAACAGCAAAAAGTAAAAAAAATAGTTGTACTTTTTTCTCCATTTTTTAGTATTCTTAAGTCCTATAATCATTGTAAACCAATTATATAGTATAACCGAATACTTTGCATTTTGTTCAAATAAACCGGAAATAAAAAAATACAGCTTATTTATTTTTCAAAAAAAGTAGTTTTATATTGATTCAGAAACTTAAAGAACGCCTTTAGTCGAAGGCAGATCATATTTGTAAATGTCCCGTTTTATGGCCATTTTAATTGATTTTGCAAACGCTTTGAAAATGCCTTCAATCTTATGATGTTCATTTTGACCTTCAGCTTTAATGTTTAAATTCATCTGAGCTGAGTCTGACAAGGATTTAAAAAAGTGCAGGAACATTTCAGTCGGAACGTCTCCAACTCTTTCACGTTTAAACTCTGCATCCCAAACAAGCCATGGACGTCCACCGAAATCAAGAGCAACTGAACACAGGCAATCATCCATTGGTAAACAAAAACCATATCTTTCAGTGCCACGTTTGTCTCCAAGAGCCTTTTTAAACGCTTCTCCCAATACGATTGCTGTATCCTCAACAGTATGATGTTCGTCTACTTTCAAGTCGCCTGACGTTTTAATCTTCAGATCTATTCCGGAGTGTTTACCAATCTGGTCAAGCATGTGATCAAAAAAAGCAAGACCTGTTTCTATTTCAGTTTTACCATTTCCGTCAAGGTTTAATTCTACAACGATTTCAGTTTCCTTTGTTTTTCTTTCAATTAAAACTCTTCTTTCAGTACTGAACAGAAATCCGGAAATTTTATCCCAATCATCGGTTACCAGGGCACAAGTATTTATAAGACCCTCAGCTTCTATTTTTTCAAAAACTTTGTTATTTGGTTTTTGCAGAAGTATTGCCCTGCATCCCATATTCTTTGCAAGAATAACATCAGTCATTCTGTCTCCTATTACATAAGAACCTTTCATATCATATTCATCACTAAAGTATTCAGTCAACATGCCGGTTTTTGGTTTTCTTGTAGGTGCATTATCTTCAGGCATAGAGCAGTCTATATGAATAGCTTCAAATGTAACACCTTCGTTTTCAAATGCTTTAAGCATTTTTGACTGAACCTTTTCATAACTTTCCCTTGTATAAGCAGTTGTGCCTAAACCATCCTGATTACTAACAATTACAAGCTTAAAGTCAAGTTTATTCCTGATCAGATGCATGTTTCTGAAAACACCAGGGTAAAACTCAAGTTTATCAAGAGTATCTACCTGATAATCAACTGGTGGCTCTATAATAAGAGTTCCGTCTCTGTCAATAAAAAGAATTCGTTTTTTATCAGTCATTTTTAATAAATATTTTTGGCGCAACAATGGCGATTTTTCAGCAAATACTTTTTAATTCTTTAAGCAAGATTTCATTTTCTTCAGGTGTACCAACAGTAATTCTCAGGCAACCCATGCATAATGAAATATTGTTTCGGTTTCTTACAATAACTCCTTTTGTAACAAGATTATTATAAACACTATTTGCATCATCTACTTTAATCAAAATAAAATTAGCATCAGACTTATAAATCTTTTTTACCAAAGGTAAAGATGCCAGTTTCTCAAAAAGATTGATTCTTTCATCAACGATCATTTTTACCCAGCCTGATTTTCTGTCCGTTTGTCTGATCTCGTTTTCCACGAAATTTTGAGTCAAAAGGTTTATATTATAGGGATATTTAACCTTGTTGAAAAAACCGATAATTTCAGGATTCGCAAAAGCCATACCCAACCTTACAGAAGCAAGCCCCCATGCTTTAGAGAATGTTTGTAAAACAATCATATTCGGATATTTCGTCAAAACAGATAGATAGCTTTCACGCTCTGAAAAATCTATATAGGCTTCATCTATGACTACAATCCCATTAAAATTATCCAGAATTTTCATCACTTCTGCACTGTCAATATCATTGCCGGTAGGATTATTCGGAGAACAAAGGAATATGACTTTGGTGTTCTCATCAGTTGATGACAGTATTCTCTCTGCATCGATATCAAAACTATCAGTTAAAAGCACTTTACGGTATTCGACATTATTTATATCGGCACATACACCATACATGCCGTAAGATGGATCCATAGCAACTACATTATCAATGCCGGGTTCACAAAATACTCTGTAAACCAAATCAATAGGTTCATCGCTACCATTACCGAAAAACAAATAAGAAGGATCAACTTTTTTAATTTCAGCGACCTTAATTTTTAAGCTTCTCTGCAACGGATCAGGATACCTGTTATAGGGATTATTTAAAGGGTTTTCATTTGCATCGAGAAACACTGAAGCTTCGCCATGAAATTCATCCCTTGCACTGGAATATGGTTTCAATCGAAGAATATTAGGTCTTATAAGTTTACTAAGGTCCATAAAAATTATTTTATTGCTTCAAAATCAATTTTTTACACTCATTCTGACTTTCACGGCATTGCTGTGAGCAGTCAGATTTTCAGCTTCAGCCATTGCTTGAATGGCATTCCCGATATTTTTTAATCCTTCATCAGTTATTTCCTGATAAGTAATCTTCTTTCGATAACTATCCAGATTCACACCACTGTACGTTTTGGCAAATCCATTAGTTGGAAGGGTATGATTGGTTCCAGAAGCATAATCTCCGGCACTTTCAGGTGTTAAATTCCCAAGAAATACGGAGCCGGCATTTGTTATTTTTTCAGCTACCTCATGATAATTATCAGTTGATATTATCAGATGTTCAGGTGCATATTCATTAGTGGCTGTAATGGCTTCTTCCATTGTTTTTAAAACAATAAGTCTGCAATGCTCCAATGATTTTTCAATTATGCTTTTCCTTGATAAAGTGTCAGCTTGTTTTAAAGTCTCGCTTTCAACAGCTACTGCCAAAGATTCGCTGGTTGTTATCAATATTGATTGGCTATCAGCTCCATGTTCAGCCTGGGAAAGTAAATCAGATGCCACAAATACTGGATTTGCACTATCATCAGCCAATATCTCAACTTCAGAAGGTCCTGCTGGCATATCAATTGCTACTTCCCTTTGAGCAAGAATTTGTTTTGCAGCTGTAACATACTGGTTACCAGGTCCGAATATTTTATAGACTTTTGGTATGGTTTCTGTCCCATAAGCCATCGCGGCAATAGCTTGCGCACCTCCTGCTTTAAATATTTTTTTAACGCCAACCATCGAGGCTGCATAAATAACCGCAGGATGTACTTTACCATTCTTACCACATGGTGTACAAATTACTATTTCCTTACAACCTGCTATCATTGCAGGAATAGCAAGCATAAGAACAGTCGAAAATAACGGGGCTGAACCGCCAGGAATATATAAACCAATTTTTTCAATAGGAACAGCTTTTTGCCAGCATGTAACTCCTTCAGTTGTTTTTACAACAGGCAAACTCTGATCCTGAGCTTTATGAAATTTTGTTATATTTTCGATTGCAATTTTAATGGAAGACTTTAATTCATCAGATATATATTGTTCACAATCAGTTATTTCATTTTGTGAAACCAATAAATCATTTAATTTAATACCATCAAATTTATATGACAGTTCTATCAAAGCATCATCTCCCCTTTTTTTAACATCATCTATGATTTCCAAAACTGCCCTTGTCAAATCTTTATGATCTAAAACAGGTCTTTCCAGCAATAATGCCAGCTCTTTTTTATCCGGATATCTGAAAATCTTCATATTTCTCTGTTTATGGTATCATTTTTTCTATTGGTAAGACCAGAATACCTTCTGCACCTAAAGACTTCAGTTTGCCAATAATTTCCCAAAATGTTTTTTCATCCAGAACTGTATGAAGTGAGCTCCATCCCTTTTTAGCCAAAGGCATAACCGTTGGACTTTTCATTCCGGGCAATACCTCTACAATTTGTTCAATATTCTCATCAGGCACATTCATCAAAACGTATTTTTTATTGTCGGCAAGTTGTACTGCATGTATTCTGAACAATAACTCATCTAAAATATGTTGTTTATCATCAGATAATGCGTTATGCCCTATAAGCAAAGCTTCTGAATTCATAATAACTTCAACTTCTTTCAATTGGTTATTAATCAGTGTCGTACCTGAGCTTACAATGTCAAATATGCAATCAGCAAGACCAATCCCCGGCGCAATTTCTACAGAACCGGTTATTACATGAATTTCAGAATTCAGATTATTTCTTTTGAGAAACTCATTAAGAATTATCGGATATGAGGTAGCTATTTTTTTCCCGTTAAGCCACTCAATGCCGGTATATTCTACAGTTTTTGGAATAGCTATTGATAAACGACATTTGCTGAAACCAAGTTTTTTTATAATAACGGCATCTTCTTTTTTTTCAAAAAACTCATTTTCTCCTACAACACCTACATCCGCTACTCCTGTGGCTACAGATTGAGGAATGTCATCATCCCTCAAAAACAGGATTTCCACAGGAAAATTTTTAGAAGGAACTAAAAGTTTTCTTTTATCAGATACAAGCTTAATTCCTGCTTCCTGTAACAGGAGCATGGTTTCTTCATTAAGCCTTCCCTTTGATTGAACAGCAATACGTAACATATTTTGTAAAATTATTATTCTAATATAAATAAAAAAGGCTCACCCTCTGTTAACGGTAAGCCTCAAAACTAAAAAAAGCATATTCTCTCCCAAGCCGACCGTTTATTGTCCGGAACAATGATGGTGAAAATGTGAGAAAAATGACTTCATATTTAAACTGTCTGCGATTTTGATGCAAAAATAGTCATAAATTGAACAAATTGCAATATTGACGTACCATTTGGTAAAAAATAGTGTAAAAATCTGTATTACTCACCTTTTTATAGAACAAAGAATGTTTTATTTTGTTAATCTGATATGGTTCTTAAGGTTTTAAGCTCAATAATTGATTACTTTTGTAGTCATAAATGTTCGTAAATGGCAAAATTGGTTAACAATACTCTTCAGGAGGTTCTTAAAAACAGTGTTTCGGTTTATGGGGATAAAATTGCGTATGCCCTTGGAGACACTTATAAGGTTACATATGCTCAGTTAGGTGAAAAAACATCCGAGTTGGGTTTTTATCTTCATTCTAATGGATTATTTAAAGGTGATAAAGTTGTAATAATTGGTGAAAATATGCCTCAGTGGGGCATTTCCTATTTTGGCATAACATACACCGGATGCGTAATGGTTCCTGTGCTTGTAGATTTTTCTGCCAAAGAAATGCTGACTGTTATTCAACACTCGGAAGCAAAAGCATTAATTGTTTCTAATAAGGTATGGACAAAGTTATCTGAAGTCGATCTGCCGGACTTTTTAATTATTTCCATGAATGATTTTACCAATATCAGAACTGGTGAAAGCATTCAGGATTACTGCACAAGTAATAAAGAATCTTTTTTGGATTTTGTACCTGAAAAAACCAAAGAAGAAGATTTGGCTTGCATTATTTACACATCAGGGACTACCGGAAGATCAAAAGGTGTCATGCTGACCAATGACAATCTGGTTTGGGATGCCATCGCCTGTCTGGACTTATGCCCGATAAACGAAAATGATATCTACCTATCTGTTTTACCATTAGCGCACACATATGAATGCACATTAGGACTGATTTTAGGTACGATGCAGGGGTCTACTACACATTATATAGATAAAGCTCCAACAGCCAACGTTTTGATGCCCTTATTAAAAAAGATAAGGCCTACAATAATGTTAACTGTACCTCTGATTATTGAAAAGATATTTAAAGTCGGAGTGAAACCAAAGTTTGTAAAAACTTCTTTGATCAGGTTCTTATATGGTATAAGACCTGTCCAGATAGTACTTCATAAAATCGCCGGTAAAAAGCTAAAGAAAGTATTTGGTGGCCGACTTTCATTCTTCGGTATTGGGGGCGCAGCGGTTTCATCTGAAATTGAAAGATTTCTCAGAGATGCAAAATTTCCATATTCATGCGGATACGGCCTGACTGAAACGTCACCAATGATTTGTGGTCTTTCTGTGGAAAAAACCAAATTCAGATCTGTGGGACCTGCAATGAAGGGTATAGAGTACAAACTCATAGATATTAATAAAGAAACCGGTGAAGGGGAGTTTGTAGTAAGAGGAAGAAATGTAATGAAGGGCTATTTTAAAGATCCTCAGACAACTGAGACAGTTTTAAGTGAAGATGGATGGTTTAAGACAGGAGATCTTGGAGTTATTGATAAATTTGGAAACCTGACTCTAAAAGGCCGGAGCAAGAATATGATACTTGGAGCAAGTGGTGAAAATATTTATCCTGAAGAAATCGAATCTATAATAAATGAAATGGATGGTGTTGTCGAATCCGTGGTATATCAGTATAAGGGAAAACTAGTTGCTCAGGTTTATTTAAATAAAGAAGAATTTTCCAAGAAGTATCATGAACTACTTTCCAGTGCACTTAATTATCAGGAAGAGTTAATGAAAAAAATGGAGCATTATCTTAAAGAGCTGAAAATTAAAGTGAATTCATCTGTTGCAAAACATTCTCAGTTATCCGATATTGAATTAAGACATGAACCCTTTGAGAAAACTGCTACCATGAAGATAAAAAGATTCCTTTTGAATAAGGATAAAAAATAAATTACTTTAAATCCGGGAATAATTTGGGTATTAGCTATCAGGTGTTTATTTTTAACACCTGATTTTTTTTATATCTATCATAATATCAAGTCGCCTTTTTAAAATCTAATATTTTTTATGATGAAAAATTATTTTTTACTGACAGTCCTCTCATTGTTAATCAGTGTTTCCGGCATTTATTGTCAGAATAGTAAAAACATGATTAACGATTCTCATACTCCATTACATTTGCTTAAACCGGATTATGAAATACCTTATGCAAAACTTTCAGCTGATCAGATAAAAAATAAAATAGATAAGGTGCTGTCATATCTTGATTTATCGACTTATGCCAAAGTTGAAGATGCAAAAACTCATGCTGTTATAGAAAATTATAAAAGTATAAATTCATCAAGTCAATTAAAAAGAGGAGACTTCAGAATCGCATCCTATGAATGGGGAGTAACTTATGCTGCAATGCTTAAGGCCGGTAATAACACTAAAGATGAAAATTATTTCAAATATGTAAAAACAAGACTTGATTTTCTTTCTGATGTCACTCCATTTTTTAAGAAAGTATTTAATGAAGGAAAACCAATTGATTCCCAGATGGGACAAATAATAAATCCGCATGCTCTCGATGATGCTGGTGCTGTTTGTGCTTCGATGATAAATGCAGGAATTCAATTATCCAGAATTGAAAAGTATAAGCCTATGATTGATAATTATATGGATTTTATCCTGAATAAAGAGAAAAGACTCACAGATGGTACCTTTGCCAGAAACCGTCCATTTAAAAATTCTGTATGGCTTGATGATATGTATATGAGCTTGCCCGCGATCGCTAACTATGGAAAAATTACCGGAGATTCAAAATATACTGATTTGGCTGTTAACCAGATATTTCTTTTTGCAGATAAAATGTTTGTAAAAGAAACCGGTTTATTCAGGCATGGTTGGATTGAAAGTATGGAAGTTCATCCCTCCTTCCATTGGGGACGTGCAAATGGATGGGCTATTTTAACGATATGTGATGTACTTGATGCAATCCCCAATAATTATCCTAAAAGGAATGATTTGATAAATCTTTTAAAATTACATGTACAGGGATTATCAAGAACTCAGTCAGGCAGTGGTTTCTGGCATCAGTTACTGGATAAAAACGATTCATATAACGAAACATCATGTACAGCAATCTTTACATATTGTATAGCTCACGCCATTAATGAAGGTTGGATTGATGGAATGGCTTATGGACCTGTTGCTCAATTGGGCTGGAATGCGGTTTCAACCAAAATTTCAGAAACCGGACGCGTTGAAGGTACATGTGTGGGTACAGGCATGGGATTTGATCCCGCATATTATTATCACAGACCTGTAAGCAGTTCAGCTGCTCATGGATACGGACCTGTTATCCTTGCCGGTGCTGAAATGATCAGACTTGTAAATCTGAAAAATCCCGAAATGAATGACAGTGCTATTCAGTATTACAATAATAAACAGAAGTCAGATAAGCCAATTTTCACCGAAGAATAAAAATGGCTTACTGTTCGCGGAAATTGATTATTTGCAATAAATTGCACAGGAAAATATGGTAAATACAATTTTTAGATATTCAAATTGTTGTTATAACTTTCTTTTTGTAAATTTGCATCAACATTTTAAAAACTGACCTCAATATGGAAAAAATCCGCGCAATCATTGTCGGCTACGGTAATATCGGAAAATATGTGCTCGAAGCCATTCAGGCATCACCTGATTTTGAACTTGTTGGTGTTTTACGCCGCTCTACTGCAGGTGAACAACCAGCTGAACTTGCAGATGTACTTGTAGTCGAAGACCTTGATAAAATTAAAGATTTTCAGGTAGCAATTCTATGCACTCCTACAAGAAGTGTGGAAGCTTATGCAAAGAAAATTCTGGCAATGGGTAAAAATACAGTAGATAGTTTTGATATTCACGGAAGCATCTGGGATCTACATAAAACGCTTGACCCGATTGCTAAAGAAAACAACAGTGTTGCTGTTATTTCTGCAGGCTGGGATCCGGGAAGTGATTCTATTGTCCGTTCTATGATGGAAGCTATTGTTCCTAAGGGAGTAAGTTATACCAACTTTGGACCGGGTATGAGTATGGGACACACAGTATGTGTAAAATCCAAGCCGGGTGTCAAAGCAGCTTTATCTATGACGATTCCGCTTGGTACAGGAGTTCACAGACGAATGGTATATGTAGAACTTGAAGACGGTTTTGAGTTTTCAAAAGTAGTTGAATCAATTAAATCAGATCCATATTTTTCACATGATGAAACTCATGTAACTCAAGTGGATAATGTTGATTCCTTGATAGATATGGGACATGGAGTTAATCTGACACGTAAAGGTGTTTCCGGAAAAACTCATAATCAGCTCATAGAATTCAATATGAAAATTAATAATCCTGCGTTAACAGCACAAATACTGGTATGTGTTGCCCGAGCAAGCTTTAAACAAAAACCGGGAGCATACACTATGATAGAATTACCTGTTATCGATATGCTGTATGGAGAAAAAGAAGATCTTATCAAAAGACTTGTATAATAATATAATCAGTATCTGATAAAAATGCCCGTATCTTAAAAAGAACGGGCATTTTTATTATGTTTTTTTCATGGAATAAAACAGTATTCCTCCTGCCAGACTGCTTTATTTCTGTAAGTATTTCTTTACTTTAATACTCCCATTGCTGAATGTTGTTTTTTCCAGGTAAAAACCTTTTGAAGGTTTTGCAATTTTCATTCCATCCAATGAAAAATAATCTGTTTTGACCGGTATCGAAACCTCAGAAGAATTTTTGGGAAGTGCAGTTAAATAGACTGTTTTTGTCAAACTGATATTTGAGATTATTGCATCAGCCCAGCTACTGTTAGCTGTATAAAAATCTATAGAATAATTTCCTGCTGTCGAAACATTAAATGTTTGTTCAACTTTTGTGGAACCGCTAAAATTGTTAGTGACAGCATTGCCTATATTGCATGAAGGTGTTACTGTATATGAAAAAACCGGCACACTGTCGGCACGGGTTGACAATTTTGCCGTAATTGCACCGAATGAAGACATATTCCAGTTGCATGCAATGTATCTGAGAGTATATTTACCCGGTGTAAGTGAAAGAATTGTATCACATTCTTTTGCAGCATATTTAGCAAAACCTTTGTTTTCTGTACCATTAATATTTCTGATATACATGCCATAATCGAAATCCCTGGTTTCTCCGGTCATTTTCAAGATGCGACAGCCACTACTTAAACCTGTTAACGATCCTTTACGTGAAACAGAACCATCAGAAGTTTTCCACCCTTTTGGTACGCTGTTTGCGCCGGAGATAATGAAATCATCCTGAAATAGAACCTCCTGACTTTCAAGTGCATCAATTGACTTTTTATAAATAATCAAGTCTTCAGAGGCAGTTGTCAAAGTCTGACAGACAGTTTCAATTTCAGAATAATCAGATGAAAACCAGTTGTTATATTTTATTACCAGATCATTCAGTATATTATATTTGTTACCGGCATAAATTGAAGCCGAGCAAAGCTTTAATGCATTCCAGGCTTTGCCGAGGGCCGTTGCTATTTTTACCCTACCGGCAGAATTCTCGTCATTATCATGTTTACACAGGTTAATATCGCTGATCACTGCATCAGCCCAACTTAAATCAGATGTATAAAACCTTAGAATATATCCACCCCGTTCAGTTACATTAAACCATAAAGAGCTGCGTGTCGCACCGCTGAATGCTGCAGTTGTGGAACTTGCCAGATTCAGACCCGGAGTAAAAGTCCTGATTGCAATTACCGAGTCCCTGTCAATATCCTCTACTTGCATTGTAACCGCACCGAATGAAGGCATATTCCAGTTGGCAAAAAGTCCGTTAAGATCGTAAATGCCCGGATGAAGTGTAAGCATAGCACCACTCTTTTCAGCACCGTAAGTCAGATATCCTTCCTTTTCTTTACCAGTTGAATTGCGTATATACATACCATATTTAAAATCAACCGGATTTCCGGTAAACTGGAAAACACGCGGGCCTGAAGTCAGACCGGATTGAGGTCCTGTACGAAGTGTTGAGCCATCATAAGTGACCCAACCTGCAGGAATTGTTCCGTTTTCATTAAAACTTTCAGAAACAAAGAAGTTAGTTACCGGAGCATTAACTTTAAAAGTTACAGTTGTTTCTGCCGTTCTGTTTTCATTGTCTGTCACTACGGCTTTAACTGAGTATGTGCCCGCAGTAACATTGTTCCACTCAAAAGAATATGGTGACGTATAATCTGTACCAAGCAATGTAGTTCCATTCCAGAAAGAAACACTTGCTACAGTTCCATCAGGATCTGACGCACTTGCCTCAATAAATATTTTCTCTAAAGTTGAATCACCTCCAAAAGTAGTATAATTACTATTTTTAACAGGATTAGTAATTGTTATAGTCGGAGTTTTCAAATCCAGGGCATAATTTTTGCAGAAATTCCATATTTCGATACTGGTCATAACATTCGCAGCATCATCAGAATACCAGTGACCTTTTCCTGTCAATTCCATCAAAACAACCTCAACACCTCCGGTACCTGCACCCCAATAATGTTTAATGCCTACAGAATTTGGCCTGTTGCCAGGGTATGGTTTTGTGATTTTTTCACTTGTCAAACACCCGTTTCTTTTTATCCAGGCGTTCAGGCAAGTCTGGACACCACTAAAATTTACCACATCATCACCAGTCCCATGAGTATGTATAATGGGTATTGGCCGTGAACTATTAGTATTCGGACCTCCCATAAGATAACCACTGATTGGGGCAAAAGCGGCAATTTTATCTGCTATTTTGGTAGCTGCATAATAAGTCATCATCCCACCCATTGAAAAACCTGACAGATAAACTCTGTTTCTATCTATTTTATAGCGGCTTACCATATTATCTATGATAGCAAGAATAAAATTTATATCTGAATTTCCTGATAAATCCCAGCTATTATTGATACCTTGTGGAAAGACAACAGCAAATTTCGCAGTATCAGCAACTTCCTCCATTAAACAATGATCTTTTTGATATGTTGGATCCTGATTTGATCCGTGCATTGAAATAATTAAAGGACGACCTGCCGGCAAATTTGCAGGGACGTAAGTAATCATGGTTCTGTTAGTAGATCCAACCTGAACATTATCAAGATTATAAGCTTTAATTGTGGCAGGAAAACAAATAAAAAGCAAAACAACGCAGAGCGCTGTAAATTTAAGTCGTTTCATAGAGTATTAGATGATTATTTTATAATATTTAACGGCACTTCGGGCTTCAGCCATACGTTATGCAAAAACTTCTGAAATAAATTAACTCATAATAATTTTATCATTTTATAGTTTATAAATATCATTTAAAAGTCACTTTAGAAAAAGGAGCAGCATCCAGACCCGTAAATACCCCTTCTTTATATTTAAAGTAACCGGTCATGGCTATCATAGCCGCATTATCAGTCGTATAAGCAAATTTTGGAATAAATATTTCCCAACCATATTTTACAGAATGGTCTTCGAATGCTTTACGTAATCCGGAATTAGCAGAAACCCCTCCTGCAACAGCAACTCTTTTGATATTTAAATCTTTTGACGCTTTTCTTAGCTTGTCCATAAGAATATCAATTATAGTCTTTTGAAGAGAAGCGCATAAATCAGATTTATTATTTTCTATAAAATTATCGTCAGTTTTCAGTTCATCACGCAAACGATATAAAAAAGAAGTTTTCAATCCGCTGAAACTATAATCATATTTTGGAATATGAGGCTTATTAAAAACAAAAGCATTTGGATTACCTTCTTTTGCAAGTCTGTCAACAACAGGACCTCC
>CAZCPI010000042.1:0-1201 GCA_964500535.1 uncultured Bacteroidales bacterium | reverse complement strand
GGTATAATATTTTGCTGATGAGCTCTTGATGCAAGTTCAGGAATAACACCACCATAAGCCTCATGAATCTTTTGGCTTGCAATGACATTTGAAAGTAAATAACCGTCTCTGATAACGGCAGCAGAAGTGTCATCACAAGATGATTCAATTCCAAGTATTGTGGTAGCGCACATATTTTATTTATATGAAACTAATAATATCTAAAACCTGTAAAATAAGAGTCTTTTTCTTATTTTTGTAAAAAATACAGCATAATAAAAAGCTGTACAAAATTACAAAAAAAATTGAAAAGGACAGGGTACATAATAATGTATGCAATGCTGATTTTTATCAGCCTTACTCTGATTTTACTAAATACGCCCTGGGTTCAAAAGAAAATCATTTATTCACTGACTGATGAGATTACCAAAAAAAGCAGAACCTCTCTTACGATAGGAAGCTCTGAAGTGAATTTTATGAGAGGTTTTGTTTTTTATGATGTAACACTCTCTGACAGCCTTGGAAAAACTATCATGAATTCTCAAAGAATAGAGGCGGGAATAAAAATATTGCCTCTTTTTAAAAAAAAGCTTGATTTTGATGCTATAAGATTGATTGAAGCAAAAGTTTATGCTTCAAAAAAAAATAAAAATGATAATATAAATGTTCTGGATTTTATAAACTCTTTTAAAAGTGAAAAAAAATCCAAAAGACCCTGGAGTTTAGATTTCAAATCTGTTGTTTTGAGGAAATGCAACATATTTTATGATGTCTTATCAGAGCCATATAAAAATAATGGACTGGATATCAATCATATAAAAATAATAAACTTATCTACTGTCCTGAATTTTGAGATAAAACCGGATAATAATTTTTCATTTTCAATAAAAAAAATGAGTGCAGATGAATCAAGTGGTCTGCAAATTAATAATCTTAAATTAAGGGGGAAAATAGCTCAAGGGTCCTTGTTAATTAATAAGTTTAATCTTAGGTCTGCTCAAAGCGAGTTGGATATTCCTACATTACATTTGAGACTTGCTACTAATGGTAATCCTTTTAACCTTGATTCAGTTAAAGTTTCACCTGTAACAATGAAAGGAGTTCTCAATCCCTCAGAATTTTCAGGTTTAATATCAGGCCTTAAGGCAATAGATAAGGATTTATCATTTAATATCAAACTTTCAGGTTTGTTAAAAGATTTGAGATGCAATATTTTTTTAAA
>CAZCPI010000041.1:0-17144 GCA_964500535.1 uncultured Bacteroidales bacterium | reverse complement strand
AAAAGAGCTCCGCTTGTAGCACCGGTTCCATCAACATTTTTATATGCCGACGGCAATTTTGAGAAAATAAAATCTTTTGCAACAATATTATACAGGCCATTATCCGTGACCACTTTTGCTTTACCTCCGGATTCAGTCGTTAAAACCATTGAATTCTTAGATCCGGCTATTCCAATTTTATAATACTTGTCAATTGATGTTCCAAAATGAGATGGCTTTTCATCAGTCTTTATAGTTGCAGACTGGAAAGTTTCATTATAAATATGTCCGTAAAATGCAGCATCATCCTGGAAATGATATCTTAAAAACCTTATCATTTTCCTGATTTCCACATTCCTTTGTTGATCAGGCAATTCATAAATTTGCTGCCACGGAGTAATCAAACCTTTGTCAATCGCAGACTGGATAGCTGCGTTTGTAGGCACATAAACCGTGTAACGATATGCATTAAAGAAACTAACTCTGAAATCAACTCCCTGCTGAGAGAAAATCTGAGAAACACAGGTATCAGGAACACCATTTACAAGCGAGAAAAATTCGCTGAACTCCGGAGTATTCTGAAGCACATTATAAACAGATTTCATAGTAGACTGTATAGGTCTGTCAACAAAATAGGTTTTACCATTATCCTGATTAAATATCTTTTTCACATGAGATTTACCGTTGTTCTCTATATCAAATCCACCCTGTACTGCCATCGACTCACCGGAACCCGTAACCTTTATAATATCATTCCCTTTGGTGACATAATAATTTTTCTCAGGATCTATATTGCCAATTACAATATGATTATCCAGTATGTTCCATAATCTGTTTTTAAGGAAAGCTGCATCTGAAATATTATTTACTGAATCACCGACAGTTCCTGTGGCTTTCTCATATTTATAAACGGCTGCATTTACTGAAGAAGTGGTTTCATTGTACCAGAATTTCAGAACACCCTGTATCCCATCCTGCCCGTAAGCAACAGGATCAACATATTTCTCAAAATACTCATCTGTTGGTACAAACAGGCTGTATTTACTTACAAGCGAATTAAGATACAACCTGTAAAATGCAAATGTTGTATTATCTATCGCGCTGGTTTCCTTTATGTCTATGGCCCATTTGAAAATTTTGGCATTCCTGCTTAATAAAACCGGACTGTAAACTGAAATGAAATCAACAGGAGGGTAAACCGTGTTGGTAACATAAACATGCCCATTTACAGCAGTATAATTCTCATCAATATTTTCTTTTGTCATTGGGAGCCTGTAATTCTCAGCATCAACCATTTTACCAAACCTGCTGGGAACGGATTCAATAAAAGAATTCCTCATATGCCTTTTCAAAAAAGGAATGATTATATCATCAGGTATATTATCCCATGAACCGAATTCATTTTTCAAAATTGCTCCAACGCCGCCATTGAAGTAATTATTCATGGCTTCATCAGTCGGAACTATCATTGTTGCCATATCTGCATAAATACTTGAAGTGTTGAAACCATTCCATCCCGGATCAAATGAAAGAAGATTAGGAGCATTAGCCCCGGAAGGTAGTTTCGTTGTTCCGCCGGTACTTGCAAAATACCGCTTTTCAAAAATCGAATCTGAAAAGCCCGTGTACAAATCTTTGTACAAGGAGGTATTTTCAGCATCAAAATATGGAGCACAGAAACGGTCAAGCAACTTAGAGAATATCGAAAGTTTCGGATTATCAGATATATATTGAGCCATATTCTTAGGCTGAACAAGCACACTGCTGAGGACATTCACATAACCGTTTTTACAGACAATATCTTTTTTAAGAACTTTGATGTTAAAAAGATGAACGTCTCCGGCCGACCTTGCGTTACTTCCCGTTATTGTCTGAATATCATCGTCAGTTATTGTATTCTTATTAAGGAATTTTTGTGTGAAATAAACTAATGTGGGATTGGTTGCATCCTTTAACAGGTACAGCCCCTTATTTCTGTAATTATTCCAGTACTTGCTTGTAGGCAATTTATCGCCTTTTTCAAATGGCAAACTGTCAAGAAAAGAGTATTTTGTTTCTCTTCTCATCGCCATACCTTCATGAAAAGTATTTGCGCTGAAGTAATTCTCAACAGTTTCCATCAAATAAGCATTTTTGATGATGGAATAATTCAGCAGCATTTTCCTCTGTGCCAGGCTTAGATCATCATACTTCTTTACACCCCAGGAGTTACTCTTGTAAAATTCGGTAAAAGCACTGTCGTTTGCCGCAAACAAGGTTATACTACCGGTACCCTGCATCATTTCCGCATAGCCAAGGTCGTCAATTAGCTGCAGAGTATTTTTAAAGTTCCCCTGCCCCTCTAAATAGCTGTAAATATTTGACCCCAGCCATTCTGGTTCATAATCATCATAATAATACATATCCTTGCATCCGGAGAATGCAAAAAAGATGATTATCGCACACAGGAACAATCGTGCAGTTTTGAAAATAAAATTTCCAGGAATTGGTTTCATCTGAAATAAGTGTTTTCTTGTTAAATCCAAGGTTAGATCAGGATTTGTTATGCAAAATAAAGATTATTTTTATTTCTGTAAAAGATTATAATTATTGTGAAAATTTACAAACACTTATATAAACACCTCTGTTATGGTAGTGCAGAACAAATGATGATTAATTATACCAATTTGATGTATTTTTTGACATGATTTGTCGTTTAAAATACTTTTTTTGTAATAGGGTTTAAGCCCTGTTACCACCTTAATCAAGCGATAGCTAAATCAAGTATTTGCATTATTTATGAAAAAATTTCAGTTGATTATTTTTTTCACATTTTCATTTCTCTCAGTCTTTTCGCAAAACGAAAAGACAAAAATTGAATTAAACGACAGTATCGTGACTTATGCTGCCGTTACAGATAAAGAAATTATCCTTAATGGCAAATGCGAGTTACACCTGACCGCCACTTCACAGATTTTAACAAACAGTATAATAAGACTGAATTCTGAAGATTCATGGATCTATCTTGAAAACATCAGACCTTCAACTGCAATAACATCAGTATTACCCTACATATATATCGGAGAGAATAAAGCTGTCAGCAAAACAAATACGAGGATAGCTATTTATAAACACGGATCAGTGATAATGCCACATCCGTCTTCTTATAAACCTTTGAAAGTTTATACCGGTCAGGGGTTCACCGGAGACTCATCTTCCAGCTATTCACTATTCACCAAATACACTTCACTTGGTGTTATGAATAATAAAATAAGATCATTTAAACTAAAGAAAGGGTATATGGCAACTTTGGCTTCAGGTAGTGACGGAACCGGATACAGCAGAGTCTTTATTGCCGATGAAAAGGATCTTGAGGTAGATGTTTTGCCTGTGGAACTCGACAATGTCATTTCATATATAAGAGTTTTCACATGGGAATGGGTTACAAAAAAAGGCTGGTGTGGCACCGGCGGCGGCTCTACCGGTGATGCAAACAAAGTTAATGCAACATGGTTTTATTCCTGGAGTGCTGATCAGAACTCCTCTTCAAATCTTGAATATGTCCCGATAAGACAAAAGCTGGGATGGCCAGGCTGGGATGAAATCGGAGGAAAGCAATATGTTACTCACGTACTGGGCCTGAATGAGCCTGATCATCCCGAACAACACAAAGATGATAACGGAGGCAAAGCAATAACTGTACCTCAGGCTCTTGCTCAATGGCCTGATCATTTGCGTACGGGTCTTCGTGTCGGGACGCCTGCGACAACCGACTTTGGATGGCTTTATACTTTTATGGACAGTTGCAAAGCACGCAATTACAGAGTAGATTATGTGGCAATCCATGCCTATTGGGGTGGCAAAAGCCCTCAAAACTGGTACAATGATTTAAAATACATACACGAAAAGACAGGTCGTCCCATCTGGATTACAGAGTGGAACAATGGTGCCAACTGGACATCAGAATCATGGCCTTCAGATTTTGCTTCGCAGCAGACCAAGCAGTTGAACGATATCAAAGCTATCCTGAATGTTCTGGACACAGCGCATTTTGTTGAAAGATATTCCATTTATAACTGGGTAGAGGATAAAAGAGCAATGATACTGAATGGTTCATTGACACCTGCAGGTGAATATTACAATAATAACATGTCGCAGGTTTCATTTAAAAGAGTAAATGAAGTAATACCTAAATGGAACTTCACGACGAAACCGGCAATATCCGTACTATTCCCTTCAAACAACAGATTAACACTGTCAATACTTGATTCAAACGGGGAGTATTATCAGGGTTTCGTACTGGAGAAAAAAGTCAACGACGGTGATTTTGTCGAAATTGCGAACAGCGACAATAAGGATTTGAAAAGTTTCACTGACACAATAATTTATGAAAATGTTTCAAGAGTAAGATATCGTGTCAGGACAAAACTTCCGCAGGGAAATCTGTCCGTAATTTCTGATGAATACGGATATGAAATTACACGTGGCGGTGACTGGCAATACGGTAATGCAGCAATATCAAATTTAGGATGGCTCCCGGTTATTTTTAACCTACCTTACTCATCAGTCCCTGCTATCATTACAGGTTCTCCAACAAACAATAATTTCTATCTGCGAATGGGAAGCAGAGCCAAACTGGTAAGCGCAACCTCGCGCTTTAACGTTCAGGTTTCACCGTGGACCTACCAAAATGCAAATGGATTGGGCAAAGTTGAAAATGTCCCTTATCTGATAACTAAAACAGGCAATCCCGAAACAGGAGGTCTTAATGCACAGGCTGGTACGAAATATGTAACTGCAAACTGGACACAAATAACTTTTGACACCCCTTTCACTGAGGAACCTGTTGTTTTTGCCTCTCAATCCAACACTAATTCATCCATGCCTACAGCTATCAGGATAAAAAATGTCACCAAAACAGGTTTTGAGGTTAAACTACAAAAGGAAGAGGCTGTTACGACCACGCCATTATCTGAATCATTTTCTTTTTTAGCCCTTAATACAGGTCAGGGAGTTATCGATAACAAGAAGATTATTGTTGGTAAAACAGCCGCCAATACTGTGGGACCAACATATTCTACTATAAATTACGGAGACAGCATTGCAGAACCGCTCTTCATTGCCCATATGCAAACCTGCAATGATGCATCAATAACCTCAACACTGAGGACATTGTCAGTAACAAATAAATACTCAACTGTCGTAAAACAAAGAGAAATCTCGGCAAGCAATACTAATCCGCTTAAAGAAACTGTTGCATGGCTTGTAATAGATCAGGCTACAATTCTTGGAAATGATAAAATTAAGCATGAAACCAAGACTGAATTTTATCCTAATCCTGTAAAAGATTTCATGTATTTCACCAACGCTGATAACGCAGATACAGAAGCTGAAATATATAACCTTTCGGGTACTAAAATCAAATCAGCTCAGATTATTAACAATTCTATTGATCTTAGAGATATAAATGCGGGATTTTACCTGATAAGAACCAATAAAACCAATTTTTCAAAATTTATTAAACAATAAAAACACTCATTAATACTGATATTCCAAAACCAATAACACACTTTTTTGTTATATACTATATTTTGTTTTTAAATTAACATGTAACCAACCATAATCATTGCATATGGAACACATCTACCTTAATCAAATCAAACCAGCACTCCTGTCTTTATGCATTTTAGCTTTTACAGCCATCAATCTTCAAACCAAAGCTCAGGATATTACATCAGGGCTTAAACTGTATTACAGCTTTGAAGGCTTCACAGGGATGACTATACCTGATGTTTCAGGTAATTCACTAACCGGAACAATTACCGGTAATGCAACCTTAAAGACTGGTTTTAGCGGTTTGGGCCTGCTTTGTACTGCTAAAGCTGATCATATTGATTTACCAAAAGATATTAATGCAGGTTTGAAATCTTTCACTTTTGCCACATGGGCATATTTCAATTCTGTAAACGGTGCTACACGTTTTTTTGACTGGGGTAATATCGCCGGAGACAATAATCCTGATGATTTCCTGTGCTTTATGCCAAATAGCGGCAGCGGATATGCAAGAATGAGATACCGTACTACAGGTGGCGCTGTAGGTATCAATTGTGATGCAACTTCAGTTAAAACACCTTCAGGCAGATGGGCTCATTTTGCTGTGACATTTGACTGGAACGAAGGCACAGCTACAGGAAAAGCTACCATATATATAGATGGCGTTGCTGCTGGAACTGCAGATTACGCAAACTTCAATCCATCTTTGCTCGGCAACGGCACAACTCAAAACAACTTTATTGCTGCTTCAAGATGGGCCCAGGACACGAATGGACTTAATGCAATACTTGATGAAATCAGATTATACAACAGAGCATTGTCAGCTGATGATATTACTGCTTTGTTCAACTTATCTTCCAAAGATCTGATGTTACAAAACGGTTATACCCAGGCATTAATAAGTGCGCAGGAAAACCTTACAATCGAGGGTGATCTGAATGCGGTTTCAGCCCCGCTTGCGCTTCCACAAACCGCAGATGGAGGGATTTCAATCACATGGAAATCATCTAATCCAGCAGTGGTTGACAGTCTTGGGAAAATTAACAGACCTGATCAGTACAATGCAACGGTTAAACTTACGGCTACCTTGACTCAGATTGTAGATGGCAAGACATATAGTCTGACTAAAGATTTCACTGTGGTTGTTCTGGCTTTTAATGAAGCCGGCTATCAACTTGCCAAATGGGATTTTACCTCTGAAAACATATTCGTTGAAGGTGGTGAAATCAAGGTTAATGATGAATCCGAAAGTAAATTTGTTGCAACGCTAAAGAATGAAGCTAGTATCAGAACCATAGGTGAGACAAACAAATTTAACGTACTTGATCTGGGTAACGGCACAGGTTATATGGATATGGGTACAGCAATTGGAAAAGCCGTTTATTCACTAAATAATTATACTGTCTGCGGTTTCTTCAGGATTGATGACTCATATGAATACCTCAACAGTAACGGTAATTTTTACTGGACATTTTCAAATACAGCTGATGCTATGAATGACCCTACAGGTTATTTTATAGGAAGTTTAAAGAATACAAGTCAAAGTATTGCAAGCGGAAGATATGACCAGGGTAACCAGGCAGTCGGGTTAAATCAAAATGCTCCAAAGGGTGGATGGCATCATTTTGCATTTACCCAAAACGGAACGACTGCTATAACATATCTTGACGGAGTTCCTACTGACACAGCTACGATAACCAACCTTCCATCTCAGGTATTACAAAGAGCCGGCAGAGAAGGTACATTATACAACTGGCTGGGACGCTCCAACTATACCGGAGACGTTTATCTCAGAAAAACATTGCTTTATGATTTCCAGCTATGGAGAGATGCTATGACTCCTGATGATTTGAATTATGAATTAAATATTGCAGAAGTTATAAACAACCTTGACAATGCATATACCGAGAACCCTAATGCGGTTTTACCGGAGCTGGCAGTAGAACAGGAATCTCTGAATATTTCAGGTTTGGATGCCATTACTACTGATGTAGTTTTACCAAACAAGGGAATTAAAGACCCGGCAATAACTATTAACTGGAAGTCAAATCATAATGAAGTGATAGCTGCAGACGGTAAAGTAACCAGACCGGACTACTTCCCTGCAAAAGTAAAACTCACTGCAACAATTATTAAAAATGGTCAGAGTCTCAGCAAAGAGTTTATTGCTAATGTCATCGAGAAACCGGGAACTGCTTTTACAGGAAACCTCCTGCTGAAGCATGATTTTACAAATGTTAAAGATACTGTGGTCACTGACGTTGCAGAAAAAAAGCTGTCTGCAATATTAAAAAACAAAGCTGCAATAAGGACTATCGGTACAACCAAAAAGTTCAACACTCTCGACCTGACTGACAGTACCGCGTATCTTGACCTTGGACCTGAAGTTGGTAAAATCATGTATAACTTAAGTGATTACACCATGTCCTGCTACTACAGGATTGACTCAACAAATACTCATATCTCAAATGCAGGTAACTTCCTCTGGACTTTTGCCAACAGCGCCAAAACAGGCACAGACATGAATGGCTGCTTGTTTGGAGGATTGAGAAGTCAGACAATGGCAATAGCCCAGTCATACTGGAAAACCGGGGAGCAGGTAGTCAGTGCAGGTGTCGCAGCATCTACCGGAAGCTGGCATAATATGACATATACACAAAAAGATACTATTGGCACATTGTATATAGACGGTATGCCGACTCAGACAGGAACGATAAAATGGCTGCCTTCTAATACACTTGTACTTGACAACAGATCAGGTACAATAAGTAACTGGCTTGGAAGATCTTGTTATGTAGGTGACGAGTATCTGACAAAAACCCTGATTTACGATTTCAGGATATACAACAAAGCACTGAGCGACGAAGAGATTCAGGCAACTGAATTAAATGTCGGATCATATATCGCCCAACTGGATGCCGCCTACGCTGAAAATCCGAATAATCCTTCATCTCTGAAAAATGCTGATAACTCAAATATCAGAATATTCAATACAGGCAGCGGAATAAGAATTACAGGCTTAACCGGAAAAGAAGAAATAAAATTGTTTGACATTTCAGGTCGGAACATAATTATTTCGAATCCTTCAGAAATCAATCTTGGCAAGGGTATTTACCTGATCAGGGTTGACAATAGTATTACAAAGATTTTAGTACGTTAATTGACTCGATTATATAACCTTAAACAATTTTTTTATGAAAAAAATCAAACTGTGTTTACTTGCTTTCGCAGTATTGTTAAGCTCTGTGGCTTTCAATGCAAAAGCAATTTCCGCAGGAGATATTGTTTCTGTCAATGGTATCCTGTTCAAGGTACCAAGTGCAGCTAACCTTATCCCTAACGGTAGTTTTAATGATGGCTTCACTAACTGGAAGGAAGCCAACAATACCGATATGACCAGTACAAATTTCACTGTTATCAATACAGGCGGAGGTGTGGATGACAACACCTACCTTGTAAGCAAAACAAATGCAGGTGCAGCTGCTGCAGGATCCATTGGTACAGCATGGCCTGTTCAAAAAGGAAAGGCTTACTTCATGAAGTACTATGTAAAATACACTGATACTACAAAAGTTGATGGCAGTGAGCAGTACCTCAAAATTTCCACAGGTGATACTTACGGAACAGAAACGACTGTTCTTATGAATGCCTCAAAAGCTGGTGGCAAAAACAAATGGGCTCTGAATGAAGTAACTTTCATTGCTAAAAACACTTTACTGCAGGCAAAATTCCGCTGGTTAGCTACGAATTATGCATTTGATTCTTTCTATCTGTGTCAGATGGACAGTGTAGGTCTTGACTTGTCTTTGCTTACAACAGCTATAACAGACGCTGAAAATTATGCTAAACTTAATTATCCCGGTCTTGCAGCTTTAAATACAGCTATTAATGCAGCTAAGGCAGCTAAAAACACGATCAAATCTGCTGATCAGATTACTTTAGAAATCAACAAATTGAATGCAGCTGTAAGAACATACAGACTGACTCAGACTGTTGCTGCAGGCGACACTCTTGATTTTTCATTTGCCATTGTTAACCCGGGAGTAGATGCAAGTTCAAATACGACATTACCTAACGGCTGGAATATTACTTATACGAATGGTAACGGTTATTCAGGAACCGGACAACATTATTCAGGAGTTACAACCAATCGTTATCTTGACTCATGGAACGGTACGGCCGGAGCTTTGATATATTATGCTGAACAAAAAGTAGCAGGTATCCCTAACGGAGTATATCTGATGAAGGCTGCTGTAAGATCCTCAGGATCAAAAGCGTATATATTTGCAAATGACAAACAAACTGAAATCATAAATAACGTAGATCAGGGTGGTAGCCTTGGTAAAGGTTGGAATCTTATGAAGGTTGACACAGTACTTGTACTTGATAATGCAATCAGGATAGGTGCAAAAACTGTCACAGGATGGACAGGTACATGGTTCAGTGCAGACGATTTCACTATCAAATATCTTGGTTCAAAACCAGCATTACTAAACAGTGTTGCTTATCTTGATTCTTTAAAAGCCTCTAAGGGAAAAATGTATCCTGCTTTTGATATGTACACAAAAGAATATACTCTTGTGTTGCCTGCAGGAACAGCCACATTTGACCTTACAGGATTTGTTACTGCTCCGGGTTCAACAATCCAGAATGCAGGAAAAATCACTGTTAATAACGGTTCCGGCCAGGTTACTGTCATTGTCACTGCAAAAGACGGAGTAACTAAAACAAGTTATGTAATTAACTATACTCTTGAAACTGCTCAGATAAAACATTCATATACTTTTGCTGACGGAACTGCAAAAGATGTTGTAGGTAATGCAAACGGAACAGTAGTTGGTACTGCTGCAGTTATATCAAACGGTGTATTTGTTTCAAATTCAGATTATATAACATTACCTGGTGAAACAATTAATCTCAGCAAATACGGAGCAATCACTCTTGAAGCATATATAACTTCTTCAAACAAATTGAATACAGGTTACTCTATGCTTGCATATTTCGGTGGAGCATCAGGCGCAAACAGCTTCTGGATTCAACCGACAAGATCTACAACAGGAGGAAGCCGTGTTTCTGCAACAACTAATTATGCTGAAAGCAAACGTCTTGATGATGGTCTTCAATATCATATTGTTGCAATGCTGACACAAGACTCTATCTTCTATTATCTTAACGGAGCTTTGGCTAATAAATATGCTGCACCAAATCAGATAAGCAAAATTGTTAACACTAATGCATACCTTGGTAAAGGTGGATGGAGTGATCCTAACTGGAAGGGAACATTACATGAATTTAATATCTACAACGGTGTAATGGATGCTGCAACAATTGCACTAAGATCTAAAGGATTACCTGAAGATAACTTCCTGACATCACTTAAAGCAGAAAATATTTCTTTGGTTCCTGCATTCCACAAGGATACACTCAATTACAGTATCATGGTTCCAAAAGGAACAAGAAAAGTAAATCTGGCTGCAATACCAAGCTTTGCAGGTGCAACTGTTACCGGAGCCGGTGATATCACCCTTTCAGGAAACACTACAGTAGCAAATATCGTAGTTAAGCCTTCTGATAAAACTTTGCCTTCAAGGACTTATAAAGTAACAATAAATGTAATTCCTTCATTGGTACTGCTTAACCACTCTTATACTTTTGAAGACGGTACTGCAAAGGATGTTGTCAATGGCGCTGATGGCGTTGTTTCAGGCAAGAATGCGAAGTTCGTTAACGGAGCTTATGTTTCAAACGGTGATTACATCACATTACCGGGTAACACGATTGGTTTGAATAACTATGCTGCGATTACTCTCGAAGGATTTATCACAGCTGAAAATGCTCAGAATCCTAACTATACCATGCTTTCATACTTTGGAGGATTAAGCGGTTCCAATTGTATATGGATTCAGCCTACAAGAGGTGGTAGTGAAACCAAGAGCCAGAATGAAGCCAGTGGTGTAGCTGTAAATGGTATTGAAATGGATGAAGGTCTGTCACACCACGTAGCAAGTGTTTTGACTCTTGATACATTGTTCTATTACATAGATGGTGAACTTGTTGCAAAGAAAGCTACAGGCGGAGACAAAATTTCCAATATTGTGAGAACTAATGCATGGCTTTGCAAAGGCGGATGGAATGATCCGATCTGGAAAGGTACTATTCATGAATTCAACATCTATAACGGAGAGTTGAGCGCTGCAGATATTAAAGCTCATGCTAATACATTCCTTGCTAACAAAGGCATAGCACTCAGATCTCTGAGCGTGGATTATTACAATATGTATCCAAATGCATTCAGCACTTATGTTAAAAACTATGGTGTTGTAGTTCCTGCCGGAACCGGTAAGATTAATCTTACTGCAGTACCTGCCAATGCAGGTGTAACCATATCCGGAGCAGGTATTGTTGATGTTTCAGAACCAAACGGCATAGATACATTATGGATTACCTCAAAAGATCAAACTGTAAGAGGTTACTATCTTGTAAGCTACACACACACTACTCCACTCAAACTGAACCATTCATGGACATTTGAGGATGGAACTGCAAAAGATGTAGTTGGTAAAGCCGACGGTACGCTTGTTGGAGGAAAGATTGCAAACGGTGCTTATGTTGCTGAAGCAAATGGACAATACGTTAATTTGCCTGCCAATGTCATCAAGATCAACACCTATCCTAGTATAACAGCTGAAATGTTTATCAAAGCTGCAAATAATGGCAACGGAGTTAACGTAATGGCTGCATATTTTGGAAACACAGTCGGTTCATACGGTAATGACTACTTCTTTATTTCACACAAGAGCCGTGCTGCCATTACTTGTGGTATGCCTGCAGCTCCATGGGCTGTTGAAACAGGAGTATCAGGAACTAAAGAACTTGACGATGCCGGTTATTATCACATGGTAAGTACATTGACAAACGATTCAATCGGTTGGTATATTGATGGTGTTTTGGTTGGCAAAGCAGCTCTGACTACAGCTAACAAGATCTTCAATCTTAGCAACAATCTTGCATATTTGTGTAAATCTGGTTATACAGGTGATGCAACATGGGTAGGTTCAATTCTTGAATTTAACCTTTACTCAGGTGTTATGTCAGATGCAACGATTGCTTCAAGAGCTAAAGCTTATCTTGCTACCGGTATTAAAAAGGCTGAAACCGCCGGTGAAATATCCGTATTAACAAGAAACGGAGCATTTGAACTCAACACTCCATCTGCTAACGGATCTGTAAAAGTTTACAACATGTCAGGTAAATGTGTTTACTCAGGCGCAATTACTTCAGTTAAACAACTATTACCTGTCGCACAGTCAGGAGTTTATTTCATTGAAGTATTGAATAACGCTCAAAGGACTACCTTAAAGGCTGCAATGAAATAAACATTTATTTTATAATCTTAATGAAACCGGACGTCAATGATGGCGTCCGGTTTTTTTATAGGAATAATTGCCAAATAACCATTTTTCAACCAAATTTACCGATATATGCCATCTGATTTAGTATTGTAATTGGTAGATTTGTAATAATGAGGTTATTCTGATTTTATAATAAGCCTAAATTTATCAATCATGTTTTGAATAACAATAATTCTGGTTTCAATGAAAAGCAAATCCCTGTTTCTTTTATCTACAGCGATAATATTGTCTGTGATTTCAACGAATGTTTATTCAGCTGATAAGCTTCCCCGTAAAAAAAATGTAATGAAGACCATTATCAAAGTCAACGATAAATGGCAAAATGATAACACATATGCTGTAAATCCATTCTGGGATAATGCTGCCTATCACACAGGTAATATGGAGGTTTACAAGCTTACAAAGATCGACCGCTACCTGGAATATTCAAAAAAATGGGCTGAGTTCAACCAGTGGAAAGGAGCAAAATCAGACAATAAAAACGAGTGGAAATACAATTACGGTGAAACCGATAAGCATGTACTTTTTGGAGACTGGCAAATTTGCTTCCAGACATATTCAGACCTATATAATATTGAACCTGCTGACTACAAGATACAAAGAGCAAAAGAAGTCATGGAGTACGAGATGAGTACGCCAAATGTTGACTATTGGTGGTGGGTAGATGGTCTGTACATGGTTATGCCTGTAATGACAAAGCTTTATAAGATCACCAGTAACAATCAATACATCGAAAAGCTTGCTCAGTACTTTAATTACTCTGACAATCTGATGTATGACAAAGAGTATAAAATTTATTACAGAGATGCTAAATACGTTTATCCTCTTATGCCTACAGTTAACGGCAAGAAGAACTTCTGGTCCAGAGGTAACGGTTGGATATTTGCCGGTTTCGCTAAGATATTACAGGATCTGCCTGAAGGTGATTTCAGAAATCTGATTATCGAAAGATACAAAGATATGGCTAAAACTCTTGCCTCAACACAACAATCTGAGGGCTACTGGTCAAGAAGCATTCTTGATGAGGTGCATGCTCCGGGCAGAGAAACCAGTGGTACAGCTTTCTTTACCTACGGTTTCTTCTGGGGTATTAATAATGGTATTCTTGACAAGAAGGAATATCTGCCGACAGCGATAAAAGCATATAATTATCTTCACAAGATTGCACTACAACCAGATTATTCTGTAGGTTATGTTCAGCCTATCGGTGAGCGAGCTATTCCGGGACAGAAAGTTGATGCCAGCTCAACATCCAACTTCGGTGTCGGCGCATTCCTCCTTGCAGCTTGTGAAGTGTACAGATACCTGGATAAAAAATAACTCTACGGCTTCGTGTCATTTCTGCTTGTTGCCGATGATGTTTGCTGATACCTTGATAAAAAGCAAATAGTTTTATTTAGTAATCTGTAGGACCCTGACGATTAATCACTAAACTTGAGCTAACAACTAAATGTTTCAGCGTGCTGAACCGTACAACTTAAGCTGACATTTGAATGTTTCAGCGTGCTGAACCGTACAACTCAAGCCGACATTTAGTAAAAGTCATTTTGACGACTTCAATATTTTATAATTATGTTTTTAAACATAATTATTTTATTGCTTTTATAGCATTTAATTAATTTTAATTGCATTATTATTGTCTTACTATATTTATTGATTGAATTATGGCTTCAGGCATTATAAATAAAGCATTAAGCATAAATCAGTTTGAGATTGTAACTATTTTTGTTGCAGTTTTATTATTCTTCAATGTATTTAACATAGAACCACACATCTTTGATTACCGTCGCACTTCTGCAATTTTGACAACTTCGTATGCTATTGCTTTAGCCGGAATTGTGTGTGTGTGTGTGTGTGTGTTACAAGCCATCAAGAAAAATCAGGATTGAGTTCTCTTCTCTGGATTTATTAATATTCTTTTCATTCCTTCTTATTTTTATCAGCGATTTAAACAGCCAAATAAATCAAATAGGATATGCTTCTTTATTGTTGCTATTTATTATCATAAGGTTTTCAGGAAAATTAAACTACACAATACTGTATTATTCCATACTGGTTGCGTCATTAATATTATCAATTACAGGTTATTTACAATACTCAGGCATTATTAATACTCAAATAGAAGAATACAGAGTACTTGGTCCTTTTTACAATCCAGCCCCATATGGATGTATGATTAGCGTTTTTTCATCAGTAATTGCAACAGTATTAATTGAAACCAAAATATTGCAACTGAAGAAAACGATTAAATATATTTCTTTGTTTGTTTTCACACTATCAATACCAGTATTAGTTTTCTCAAATAGTCGCGCATCCTGGTTAGCATTAATCGTTTCAATCTTATTCTCTTATTGTTTTAAATACAAGTGTGAATTAAAAAAAATGTCAATATCTAAAAAAGGGGTTCTATACGTAATAGCTCTTTTAGTTTCTTTCTCAATATGCATTTCTTTATACAATTTAAGATCTGAATCAATAAAAGGAAGACTTTTAGTCTGGAAAATTTCTTCAAAAATGATTGAAGACAAACCTTTATTTGGCTTTGGGAATAATGGTTTCGAAGCAAATTATATGAATTATCAAGCAGAATTCTTTAAAAGCAATAAAGGAACTAAAGAAGAAAAATTATTAGCCAACAATATTCGTATGGCTTATAATGAACCATTAAGAATAACTGTTGAATATGGCATTTTTGGATTACTCCTTTACTCATTAGTTATTTATCTTGTTATTTGTAAAACAAGTAATAGAAACCTTGTTTCTATTACTTCAAAATACGTTTTAATTACTCTTCTTATTTTTGGGCTTTTTTCATATCCAAACCAAATTTACCAACTTCAGATTGTAACTATTATCGCTTTGGGATGTTTGATTAATACTCAGAAATTGAAATCCATTGGGCTATTTATAAGACCTTTTTATGAAAAAATATTAAATACAAGCATTGTCCTTTTATTTATTTTATTCGTGATTCTTATTTTCAACCAACATAAGTCATATTGTCAATTTCAAGAATTACTACATAATCAAAATTATTTGAAAGATAAAGAAGTATTGGTTAAGCTAAAAGATCTTGAAAAATCATTATCCAAAGACGCACTGTTTCTTTATTATTATTGCTTGATTTTAGGTGAAAAACGGGATTTTCCTCAATTAATGGATAAAATGAAACGTCTGGAACGATTGGCTCCTACAAGTAGTGTTTATGTGTTAAAAGGAGATTGCTTCAATGAAATAGATCAATATGAGGATGCAGAAAGTGCTTATTTGAAGGCATATTATATGGTACCATCATTGCAATTATCCAGAACAAAATTAGCTATGCTTTATAAAAAACAGGGTAAAATTAAACAAGCTAAAATGCTTGCAAATGAGATTTTAAATGAGAAAGTAAAGGTTTATGGTTTTCAAACATATCGCATACATCAAAAATTAAAGGAAATCCTTGAAGAAAAATAAGTTTTCACCAAAATTAATTAATTTATGAAAGAAAAAAGATCCTTATTTATTAGATTTGTTATTGGTGTATCTTGTGTTATTTGTATCTTGCTATATGCATGTGCTAATGAAGAATTTGTTTCAAATGATCTCCCAACAAATGGAGTTACTTTTGGAAAGAATGATGTACTTACAATAGACGCTGCTAAGAACTGGTTTTCTGAAAACAGTTTACCTGTATGTGAAATGAGAGCTTCAGATAACTCACAAGGTTTTTTACTAAGGCCATCCTGGAATCATGCGAAAGAATGGAAAAAAGGGAAATACGAAGTAGTTGAAACCTCATTAATTACTCAAACCTCTATCATTTTTTATGATGACGAAACTTCAAAAAATGTAAAATGGGAAAAAGATTTTAAAAAAATCCAAAATGTTGGTCGAATGGTCTTTCTGAAAAACTTAGAAACAGGTGAAACTCGTAATTTCATAATGATAATTATCGGTAGTTATGAGTACTTAATGAAGAAGGATAATAAACTTTCTAAAAATAACTACCTGTATAGAGAGCCCAAATTCGATGGAACTATTCTGTACTACAAACCTGATGGTGGTTTTACTAATGGATGGAAATACAAAAATGGTAAAATCACCCATAAAATTTCACCCTGTGATAATAGTTCATTACCTGTTTTAACGCGCAGTACAGAATGTCATTATGAATATTATACTTATACTTATGATGTATGTTCAGAGACTAATGCCGCTGAATTTGGAGGAATAACT
>CAZCPI010000040.1:15533-17233 GCA_964500535.1 uncultured Bacteroidales bacterium | reverse complement strand
ACTCCTTTTATTTTACTTTTGGATGGAATCACTGATGTAAGAAACTTTGGAGCCATAGCAAGAACATGTGAATGTGCCGGAGTGGATGCTATCGTAGTCCCTTCAACAAACTCTGCCGGAATAAATGCTGATGCTATTAAAACGTCAGCAGGAGCATTGCATAAATTACCGGTATGCAGAGAGAAAAGTCTTAAAGAAGCTATAATTTATTTGAAGAATTCAGGTGTTAAAGTTATTGCTGCATCAGAAAAATCATCAAATATATATACAGGAATTGATTATAATGTACCACTAGCCATAGTAATGGGATCTGAAGATACCGGTGTTGCAGCTGAACATTTACGAATATGTGATGATTTGGTCAAATTACCTATGCAGGGTTCAATAGCATCCCTGAACGTTTCTGTTGCCGCCGGTGTATTGATATATGAAGTTTTAAGGCAAAGATTGAATTTCTGATATGTTGGAAACACTAACAGAGGTTTTTAAAGATACAGTAATGATCACATCATTCGTGATTGTTATAATGATTTTTATTGAGCTATTAAATGTTTTTACAAGTGGTTCCTGGAGTCATTGGTTAAGTAAATCTAAGCCTTTACAGGTTTTAATTGCATCTTTACTTGGATTGATCCCGGGCTGTTTTGGAGGTTTTGCAGTTGTCGGAATGTGGACTCATGGTGCAATAAGTTTTGGTTCTCTGGTTGCAGCAATGATAAGTAGTGTTGGAGATGAAGCATTTTTTATGCTGGTGAGTATGCCTGAAAAGGCATTTATATTATTTATAATACTCTTGATAATTGGTATAATTGTTGGAATTGCTATTGATAAGTTGAAGATTGACGTTAAAATTCCGGCAAATATGGGAAGCCATCTGATTGTCCATGAACATGAAAGGAAAAACATATCAGAATATCTTAATAACTGGAAAAACAATTTTAAACAGCTCACATTTACAAGAATACTGTTAATTACAGGCGTATGCTTTTTTATTATTGCTGTTTTGGGAGGTTTTTTTGAACATGAGCATGAAAGTATTAAAAATGTAACCAGGGGTATATTTATCGAGGAGAAATGGTTCAACTCGATATTCATTATCATGGCTTTAGTTGTTTTATTGACTTTTATTTTTGTTGATGATCATTTCCTTGAAGAACATCTTTGGAAGCATATAATCAGACAACATGTACCTAAAATAGCAATATGGACTTTCGGGGCTTTGTTATTAATTCATTTTGTTTTGAATTCAGTCAATCTTCAAACCTGGGTAAGTGAAAATACTCTGTTGGTTTTGTTGATAGCAGTTTTGTTTGGACTAATACCTGAATCAGGTCCGCACCTGATATTTATCACTATGTTTTTAAGTGGTACAGTTCCATTCAGCGTTCTGTTAGCGAATTCAATAACTCAGGATGGTCATTCTTCTTTGCCCTTGTTGGCTGAATCAAAAAGGGGATTTATATTGACTAAATTGATTAATACAGTAATTGGTCTTTCGGTTGGTTTTACTGGTTTTATATTTGGTTTCTAAATATTAAAGTATTAAACTGGCACTGGGTGTTCCATACGACCTTAGTGTAAAAAATAAAAAATGACGTATGAAACGAGCATGCTTAAACTAAACTACCAGGTCAAAAATAGATTTGGCATGCGGTGTTCCATACGACCTTAGTGTAAAAAATAAAAAATGACGTATGAAA
>CAZCPI010000040.1:0-15433 GCA_964500535.1 uncultured Bacteroidales bacterium | reverse complement strand
GGCATGCGGTGTTCCATACGACCTTAGTGTAAAAAATAAAAAATGACGTATGAAAAAGGTTATTAGTACAAAAAATGCACCTGCAGCGATTGGCCCTTATAGCCAGGCAATTATGAGTTCGGATATGTTGTTTATATCAGGTCAGATTCCAATTAATCCCCTTAATGGCACGATTGAATCAAACGATATAAAAGGTCAGACAATACAGGTTTTCAATAATATTAAGGCTATTCTGGAAGAAGCCGATTATTGTATAGATAATATTGTTAAGACTACTGTATTATTGTCTGACATGAGCCTTTTTGCTGATATGAACGAAGTATATTCATCTCAGTTTACCGGAAATTTTCCGGCAAGAGCCGCATTTGCCGTCAAAGAACTTCCTAAAGGCGCACTGGTTGAGATAGAAGCAATTGCAATGAAGTAATCATTGCTAGATTGCTTCCATCAAAACTACGTTTTCTACATGTTGAGTGTGAGGGAACAAATCAACCGGTTGGACTTTTGTGACTTTGTATTTTTCACTTAACATTAAAATATCTCTTGCCTGAGTGGCGGGATTGCAACTTACATATACAATTTTCTCAGGAGATGCTAATAAAATCGCATCAATAACATCTGAATGCATTCCTGCCCGTGGCGGATCAGTTATTATAACATCCGGACGACCATTAGTTGATATGAATTGTTCATTTAATATATCTTTCATATCTCCAGAGAAAAATGTGGCGTTACCTATATCGTTCAATTCTGCATTAATCTTAGCATCTTCAATAGCTTCAGGTACATATTCAATTCCGATTACTTTATTGCAATAACCGGAAATAAACTGGGCTATTGTTCCAGTACCAGTATATAAGTCATAAACCAGTTCATTCCCGTTTAAGCCGGCAAATGAACGGGCCACTTTATAAAGCTCATATGCCTGAGCAGAGTTAGTTTGGAAAAATGATTTTGGACCAATCTTGAAGCGAAGATTTTCCATAGTTTCATAAATACAATCATTTCCACTGAAAATATGTATTTCCTGATCGCCTATTGTATCATTAGCTTTTTCATTTATGACATATAACAGCGAAGTTATCTCAGGGAATTGTTTTTCGATGTGATTTAGAAGCGCTTCGGTTTTCTCAGGTTCATTAGCAAAAAAGACAACAATAACCATAATTTCTCCAGAAGATGATGTCCTGATAATTAGGTTTCTCATCAAACCTTCCTGCTGCCTTAAATTGAAAAAAGGATAGTCATTATTATTGCAAAAATCTTTTACCGATAATCTGATTTTGTTTGAAATATCATTCTGTAACCAACAATATTTAATATCCAGCACTTTATCAAACATACCCGGAATATGAAAACCCAATCCATTTCTCTTATTAAAAATTTCTTCATTTTCCATTTCAGAAAAACTCAGCCATCTTTTGTCAGAAAAAGTGAATTCCAGTTTGTTTCTGTAAAATCTTGTTTTTTCAGAACCGATTATTTTAAAAGTACCTTCTGTTATTGCATTGTTGTCATATTCAGAATCAAGTGAAACAGGCATTTTTATTTTGCCAATTCTTTCAAGAGCATCGGTAACTTGTTTATGCTTGTATCTCAATTGATTACCATATGAAAGGTGCTGCCATTTACAACCTCCGCAAACACTAAAATGCTCACAAAAAGGTGTTTCTCTTTCTTCAGAAAAAGTATGGTACTTCACAACATAGCCTTCAGCATAATTGTGTTTTTTCTTATTTATCTGTATATCTACAATATCTCCCGGAGCTGCAAATGGTACAAAAACAACCATATCATTTATTCTTGCTAAAGCTTTACCTTCAGCAGCAACGTCCGAAATCTTAACCATCTCCAGTAAAGGGAGATTTTTTTTCTTTCTTCCAGCCAATCTAAAAAGAGTTAAAAAATTCAATACTAACGGACTGCAAAAATACTAAAAAATAAATATGGTTTTTGATATTTCGAGTTGGCAAAAAAGCATATATTGAATATATTTTTTTAATTTTGCGCATTATTGTCAGAAATTATAATTTTATTAATCTAAATACATTTTTACGGATGAATACTAAAAGAGTCTATACCTTTGGAAATGGTAAAGCTGAAGGTAAAGCTACTATGAAAAACCTTCTTGGAGGTAAAGGAGCAAATCTTGCAGAAATGAATCTTATTGGCGTTCCGGTGCCTCCGGGTTTCACTATTACTACTGATGTTTGTTCAGAGTATTACGAGTTGGGTAAGGAAAAAGTTATTTCACTATTGAAGGATGAAGTGGAAAATGCCATTCAAGGTGTTGAAATACTTATGAAATCCAAATTTGGAGATGTTGAAAATCCTCTTTTAGTGTCTGTTCGTTCAGGAGCGCGAGCCTCAATGCCGGGTATGATGGATACTATTCTGAACTTAGGATTAAATGACAAAGTTGTTGAAGGTATGGCAAGAAAGACTGGTAATGCACGCTTTGCCTGGGATTCATACAGAAGATTTGTTCAGATGTACGGTGATGTGGTACTGGGAATGAAGCCAGTCAATAAGAACGATATAGATCCGTTTGAAGAGATTATTGAAGAAGTAAAACACTCAAAAGGGGTTAAGCTTGATACAGAATTGCAAGTTGAAGATCTGAAAGAACTTGTAAGCAAATTTAAGAATGCTGTTAAAGAAAGAACCGGCAAAGATTTTCCTGAAAATTCTTATGAGCAGCTATGGGGTGCTGTATGCTCAGTTTTTGACAGTTGGATGAATGAACGTGCTATACTATATCGTAAGATGGAGGGAATTCCTTCAGAATGGGGTACAGCTGTTACAGTACAGGCTATGGTTTTTGGAAATATGGGCCAGACTTCAGCAACAGGTGTTTGTTTTTCTCGCGATGCTGCGACAGGTGAAGATATCTTTATTGGAGAATACCTCATTAATGCACAAGGAGAAGATGTTGTTGCAGGTATCCGTACTCCACAGCAAATCACAAAGGAAGGATCACAAAGATGGGCTAAACTTGCAGGAGTTAGTGAAGATGATCGTATTTCGAAATATCCATCAATGGAAGAAGCAATGCCTGAAATTTTTAACGAATTAAATTCAATTCAGGAAAAGCTGGAAGCTCATTATAAAGACATGCAGGATATGGAATTTACCGTTCAGGAAGGAAAGCTTTGGTTTTTACAGACCAGAAACGGTAAAAGAACAGGAGCTGCTATGGTAAAGATAGCTATGGATATGTTTCATCAGGGAATAATTGATGAAAAAACTGCTGTACTTCGTATTGATCCTTTAAAATTAGACGAGCTTTTACATCCGATATTTGAAAAGAAGGCAATCAAAAATGCTAAAGTCATTGCGAAAGGACTTGCTGCATCTCCGGGTGCTGCAACCGGTAGAATAGTATTCAATGCGGATGATGCTTCTGAGTGGGCTAGAAGAGGTGAAAAAGTGATCATGGTCCGTATTGAAACCTCTCCTGAAGATTTAGCCGGAATGGCGGCAGCTCAGGGTATTTTAACGGCCAGAGGAGGTATGACATCTCATGCAGCTGTTGTTGCCAGAGGTATGGGTAAATGCTGTGTATCAGGTGCAGGATCTTTAAAAATCGATTATTCGAGCAAAACTATTGAGGTTGCAGATGTAGTACTTAAAGAAGGTGATAATTTATCATTAAACGGCTCAACCGGTGATATTTATATGGGTGCTGTTGCAACAACGGAAGCCGAATTGGATAACGATTTTGCAGAACTGATGTCTCTGGCTGATAAGTATACAGTAATGAAGGTAAGAACTAATGCTGATACTCCTCATGATGCAGAAGTTGCCAGGAAATTTGGTGCTTCAGGTATAGGTCTCTGCAGAACGGAGCATATGTTTTTCGAAGGTGAAAAAATAAAGGCTATGCGTGAGATGATTCTTGCTGATGATGCAAATGGCCGAACAAAAGCTCTCGAAAAAATATTACCATATCAAAAGGCTGACTTCAAGGGTATTTTTAAAGTTATGCATGATCTTCCTGTTACCGTACGTTTACTGGATCCACCTTTACATGAATTTGTACCTCATGAAGAAAAAGAACAGGCAGAACTTGCCAAAGTCATGGGTATTTCACTGAAGAAAATTCAACAACGTGTAAATGAACTTCATGAGGCAAATCCGATGTTAGGACATCGTGGCTGTCGTTTAGGAAATACATATCCTGAAATTACTGAAATGCAGACAAGAGCAATACTTGGTGCTGCTCTTGAATTACAGGAAGAGGGTATAAACGCTATCCCTGAAATAATGGTTCCTTTGACAGGTATCTTATATGAATTTTTGGAACAGGAAAAAGTTATACGTGCTACAGCAGAAAAATTATTTGCTGAAACCGGTAAAAGAATTGATTACAAAGTAGGTACAATGATTGAAATTCCAAGAGCTGCACTTACGGCTAACCGTATTGCATCAGCGGCTGAGTTTTTCTCATTTGGTACTAATGACATGACTCAAATGACATTTGGTTATAGCCGTGATGACATCGCTTCATTCCTTCCAATTTATCTTGAAAAGAAAATTCTTAAAGCTGATCCTTTCCAGGTTCTTGATCAGAAGGGTGTAGGCCAGTTAGTTCAAATGGCGACTGAAAGAGGTCGTTCGGTACGTCCGGAGTTGAAATGTGGAATATGTGGTGAACATGGTGGAGAGCCATCATCTGTTGAGTTTTGTCATAGAACCGGTTTGAATTATGTAAGTTGTTCACCTTTCAGGGTGCCGATTGCAAGAATTGCTGCAGCTCAGGCAGCTTTGAGATAATAGGTTTATTAATTAAATTTTGACAATGAGGCTGTAACATTGATGGTTCAGCCTCATTGTTATAAATGAGCTATATAAATCTATTCTGCAAAATCCTGATAGCTGGTTACAGGTTACATAACTTTTAAATAGATTTTACCGTTTTATTCTTGTCAATTATATGGAAATTAACTAATATAGCAGTTCATATAAGCAATAGCCTGATGAAATACAAGGAGTTTATAGATTCTATTTCGAAAAAGACCGGTATTGACAATAAGAATACCGAATTGCTGTCTGAAAAAACATGTCAGATAATCACTGAAATGTTAAGCAAAGGAGATACTTTATCCATACAAGGTTTCGGAACATTTATTGTGAAAAAAAGGGAAGAGCGGTTGTCTGTAATACCCTCTACTCAAAAGAGATTACTTATTCCGCCAAAGCTGGTTCCTGGTTTTAAACCTGGACCTTTATTGAAAGAAAAAATTAAAAACCTTTCGAACAATGGATAAAAAACTACTATTTCAGGATTTGGTAGATGCCCTAAGCGAATCAGGAGAAATTAAGAAGAAAGAAGCAGATGAGTTTCTTAAGGCTTTTTTTGATTTACTTGAAAATGGTTTGCTCAATGAGAAGTTAGTAAAAATAAACAATCTTGGGACTTTCAAACTAATAGAAGCAGAAGCAAGGAATAGTGTTGATGTAAATACGGGTGAAAGTTTCCTTATAAAGGAGCACTTTAAGATCAGTTTTACACCTGATCAGGTTTTGAAAGATGCTGTAAATAAACCTTTTTCTGCTTTTGAGCCTGTAGAATCAACTATTACAGACGAGAATACGACACTTAATTCTGAAGACGAAAATCTTGAATTGCCACATACACAATCTTTGTTGCAAAACGAAAAGATTTGTGAACAAAACACGGCATTTCCAATTGGTAACATGAGATCTGAGGCGGCTTATAGCGGGGATGACCAAATAATTGAAAATTATCCTGAGGCCAAGTTGAATGAAGTAGCAGGTTCAAATAAAATCATCTTTGATAATGAAATTTCAGAAACGGGTATAAATTCTAACTATGATTCTGATGCTCCTGAGATTTTAGATCAAAATAAGAAAGATGGGCTTGAGAAAAATGGAATTATTAATGAAATATCTGAGAATTGCGTAGTTGATGAAGCTGATTCAGATATTCCTGATTTTGTATTTTCGCAAGAGGATTCTCCTTTGAAAAGTAGTGAAGAATACAAGGAAAAAACCGCACTTACTGATGAAAATCAAAAAAGCTTTTTATCTAAAAAAGAAGAGACGCAGTATGTGACTGAAGATAAGGTAGATGGAAAACAAAGGTTAATAATAACCGGAAAGAGAACAAGATTAATTTTTTTCTCAATAATATGTATTATTGGTATATTAATAGTGGTTTGGTCAATAATTTCAAATTTAGAAGTACAAAAAGAAATCGATCAGAAAAATAAGATAAAAGAATTATATATAAAGGAACAAACTGTTAAAAAGGAGCCAGTATTAACTGATTCAATTACAAAAGAGCAAAAAGATAGTCTGAGTACTAAAAAGGATACAATTACTCAAAATAAGAACAAAGAAGCAGTAATTACAGACAAGCAGAGTGTAGTTGAAAACAAAAAAACGGAATCAACTAAACAAAACATTGTAAACAAAAATATTTTACCAAAAACAATAATTATACATCCTGGTGAAAGATTGTTGGATTTATCCAAAAAATATTATGGCAGTTCGGTTTTTTGGGTATATATATATCTGGACAATAAAAATGTAATCAGTGATCCGAATAATGTTGTAGTAGGAACAAAAATATTAATATCAAAACCTGATCCATCTAAAATAAACTCTGATAATCCGGTTTTAATAGATAAAGCGAAAAAATTGCAATCAAGCATTTTTTCTGAATTCAAAACTGTAAATTAAATTATTCCGGAAAGCTTGCTTAGTTTGAGCCGTATATTTTATAATATTCAAGGCACATAAAATATGAATGATATTTAATTAAAATGTCACACTTAAAGATTTTTAACGAGAATGGTTATTTATTAAAACAAGCGTTAGTTAATTTTGCAAATCAATTTTCAAACACAATAAACTATCAAATATGAGTCAAACCGTTAACATCAGGGAATTAAATGAACTGATAGAAAGGAAAAGTGCATTTGTCGATACAATATTCCTGGGTATGGACAAAGTTATCGTTGGGCAGAAACACCTGGTTGAATCTTTACTGATTGGTCTGCTTTCAGATGGACACCTGCTTCTTGAAGGAGTGCCGGGATTGGCAAAAACATTGGCAATCAAAAGTTTATCATCTTTGATTGATTCTAAGTTTAGTAGAATCCAGTTTACCCCGGATTTATTACCTGCCGACGTAATTGGTACCATGATTTATAGTCAGAAAAAAGAAGAGTTCCTGGTAAAAAAAGGACCGATTTTTGCGAATTTTATACTTGCAGATGAAATAAACAGAGCTCCGGCTAAGGTTCAAAGCGCATTGTTGGAAGCAATGCAGGAAAGGCAGGTTACAATTAGTGACAAAACATATGAACTTGATAAACCTTTCCTTGTTATGGCTACACAAAATCCTATAGAACAGGAGGGAACATATCAATTACCTGAAGCCCAGGTTGACCGTTTTATGCTGAAGGTTATTGTCGGCTATCCGAAAAAAGACGAAGAAGCCCTTATCATCAGACAAAATATGTCAGGTAGTATGCCTGAAATTAAACCAGTTCTTGGTCCTAAAGATATTATGGAAGCGAGAGATGTAGTCAGACAAGTTTATATGGATGAAAAAATTGAAAAATACATTGTTGATATCGTTTTTTCAACCAGATATCCTGAAGAATATGGCTTGAAAGATTTAAAAGGTATGATTTCATTTGGAGGATCTCCCCGTGCTTCAATAAATCTTGCTTTGGCAGCCCGTTCTTATGCTTTCATAAAGAGGAGAGGCTACGTAATACCTGAAGATGTCAGAGCTGTCTGTCATGATGTACTACGTCACCGTATCGGTTTAAGTTATGAAGCCGAAGCTAACAATCTTACGAGTGAAGAGATTATCAGTGAAATACTTAATTCAGTTGAAGTACCTTAATCATAATTAATGGAAACCAGCGAACTTTTAAAAAGGGTACGTAAAATCGAGATAAAAACACGAGGATTATCCAGCAATATTTTTGCCGGACAATATCATACTGCTTTTAAAGGCCGTGGTATGGCTTTTTCTGAGGTTAGAGAATATCAATATGGAGATGATATTCGAAATATTGACTGGAATGTAACCGCGAGATTTGACAAACCCTATGTCAAAATTTTTGAAGAAGAAAGAGAGCTGACAGTAATGTTGTTAATTGATGTTTCGGGAAGTCATAGTTTTGGCACTGTCAATAATTTTAAAAGAGAGATAATTACTGAAATAGCAGCAACTCTCGCATTTTCAGCTATTCAAAACAATGATAAGATAGGAGTTATATTTTTTTCAGATAAAGTTGAAAAGTTTATTCCTCCTCAGAAAGGTAAAAAACATACTCTTTATATAATCAGAGAATTAATAAACTTTCAACCTGATAACAAAAAAACCGACATTTCATTAGCTCTGAAGTATATGACCGGGGCAATAAAGAAACGTTGTACAGCCTTCATAATTTCAGATTTTATTGAAATAATGGATTTTAAAACAGATCTGACAATAGCAAATCGAAAACATGATATTGTTGCTATACAGGTGTTTGATAAGCGTGAAGCTGAGTTGCCATCTGTTGGATTAATTTATGTTCATGATGCTGAAACCGATAAGGAAAGATTGATTGACACCTCCTCAAATACTGTCAGAGAAACATATAAAAGATGGTGGAATGATCTTCAGGATAAACTATCTGATACTTTCAAAAAAAGTAAAGTTGATTCAATTTCAATTTCAACAGATCAGGATTATGTAAGAGAATTAATGAACCTGTTTAATCTTAGATCATAACTATATACAGAAAGCCTTTATTTTGATATGAGCATATTAAAAAAAATATTTTTGATTTTTGTCCTGATCCATTTGGCTTTAATACCCGTATATTCACAGGTATCTGTAAATGCATCCATTGACTCAACGCAGTTATTGATTGGACAACAATCTGCAATGCATTTAAAAATTTCCGGACCATCATCAAAGAAATATGTACTTCCACAATTTCCCGGAGATACTCTGGTAAATGGGATAGAGGTGCTTTTAAAAAGTAATGTAGATACTGTTAAACAGGAAAATGGAGAAATCCAGTTAAGTATAGATTATCTGGTTACATCATTTGATACTGGTTTGTACTACATACCTCCGGTTAAAGTACTTGCAGATCAGGATACTTTTTTTAGCAATAACATGGCTCTCAAAGTATTAACTTATGATATTGATACCACAAAAGCGCAACTTTTTGATATAAAAGGAGTACAACAGCCCCCGTTTGTATTAAGCGATTATTATACGATTTTATTAATAGTCCTGTTAGTATATATTTTGGCTTTGATTACCATTTGGTTTATACTTCGAAAGAAGTACAAAAATAAAGAAAAGCTGACCGAAGAACAGGAAAAATATCTGCCTCCACATGTAAGAGCATTATTTGAACTTGATAAGCTTAAATCTGAAAAATTGTGGAGAGCAGGTAAAAATAAAGAGTATTATACTAAGCTCTCTGATATAATTCGCGAGTACATACAGCGTAGATACCAAATCAATGCATTGGAAATGACAACAGGTGAAATTTTACCATTTTTCGGCAAAGATAAGATTACACAATCTGTGTATTTAAATCTGAAACAAATACTTCAGCTTTCCGATCTTGTTAAATTCGCTAAATATTTGCCATTGGAAGATGATAATGAGCTTAGTTTAATGAATGCATTTTTATTTGTAAATCAAACGAAATTTGAAGAAATCCAATCTATTGATGAGCAAAAAGAGGCATTTAATGAAAAGAATGAAACCAATAATAACTCAACAAATATTGTTGATGAAGATCAGGAGTATCTGAAAAAATTTCAAAGAAAATGATATTAGCAAATCCACAATACCTGTTTTTATTGTTGCTGTTAATACCTGCCATTGTATGGTATGTACTTAAAAGAAATAAATCTCATGCAACTTTACAGGTTTCAAACAGTTATGCATTTGACACTTTGCGAAAATCCTGGAAAGAACGTCTGGTACATTTACCTTTTATTCTGAAGATGCTGGCTTTTGTAATGCTGGTTTTGGTACTTTCACGTCCTCAATCCACTAATAGCTGGCAAAATGTTTCTACAGAAGGTATTGATATTGTAATTACTCTTGATGTTTCAAGCAGTATGCTTGCTGAAGATTTAAGACCAAACAGACTTGAAGCAGCAAAGACTGTTGCATCAAATTTTATTTCCGGCAGACCCAATGATAATATCGGATTAGTTGTTTTTTCAGCTGAAAGCTATACACAATGTCCGTTAACAACAGACCATACTGTTTTATTAAACTTATTTGGTGGCATTAAAAGCGGTATCATTGAAGATGGTACAGCAATTGGTTTAGGTCTGGCAAATGCAGTAAACAGAATTAAAGATTCAAAAGCCAAGTCCAAAGTTATTATTCTTCTTACTGATGGAACTAACAACAGAGGTGATATTGATCCGATAACCGCTGCAGAACTGGCAAAAACCTTTGGTATCAGAGTATATACAATTGGTATTGGTACTCACGGTAAAGCCCCTTATCCATTTCAGACTGCATATGGCATTCAATATCAAAATATTGATGTAGTTATAGACGAACAACCTCTTAAACAGATTGCAGGTTTAACAGGAGGAGAGTATTACAGGGCAACAAATAATAATAGTCTGAAGAGTATTTATACTGAGATAGATAAACTTGAAAAAACAAAATTTAACGTTAAAGAGTTTAGCAAGAAAAATGAAGAGTACTACCTGTTTGGTTTAATTTGTTTGTCATTGTTAATTGCTGAAATTCTTTTACGAAACACATTATTAAGACGACTTCCATAAATAAGTGAATTATGTTCAGATTTTCAAATCCGGAAAACCTATATTTACTTCTTATCATTCCTGTTTTAGTGCTTCTGTTATTTTCATACAGGAAAATAAGACAAAAAAGGCTTTTGAAATTTGGCAATCCTCTGCTATTAAAGCAGTTAATGCCATTTTATTCGACCAGAAGGCCTGTTTTTAAAAATATATTGCAACTGACAGCTATATGTTTGTGCATTTTTATGATTTCCGGACCTCAATTTGGCTCAAAGATTGAAAAATCAAAAAGGAAAGGTGTGGAATTAATGATTGCTATGGATGTTTCAAACTCAATGATGGCAGAAGATATAGCCCCAAACAGACTTGAAAAATCCAAACAGATTGTTTCTAAACTTGTAGATAAACTGAGTGATGACAAGATAGGTATGGTTGTATTTGCCGGAGAGGCGTTCACTCAGTTGCCAATAACAAGTGATTTTGTATCCGCAAAGATTTTTATGTCAACGATTTCGCCTGATTTGATAAAAACCCAGGGAACTGCAATAGGCTCAGCGATTAATCTTTGCGTCAGGTCATTTGGCCCAAAAGATGAGACCGAGCGAGCCATTATAGTTATCACTGATGGTGAAAACTTTGAAGATGATGCCAAGGAAGCAGCTAAGACAGCTTTAGAGCAGGGTATTAAAGTACATGTAGTTGGAATAGGAGATAAACAAGGTTCTCCGATTCCGGTCTCAGCAGGAAGCAGAGATTTCATGAAAGATAAGGACCAGAATGTAGTTATTACTAAGCTTGACGAGAAAACTTGCCAGGATATTGCTTTGGCAGGTAATGGTGTTTATGTCCGTTCGGATAATGCAAATTCTGCATTAAGAATTTTATCGAAGGAAATTGATAAAATGAGCAAATCAGATATTGAAACCTCTGTCTATAGTGAATATGATGAACAATTTCAATCATTGGCATGGATAATTCTTGTACTTTTACTGCTAGACGTTTTAATTCTTGAGAGGAAAAATGAACATTTCAGCAATATTAAACTGTTTTGATTATGATATCGCTTATTAAAAAAACAATTTATATAATTCTTCTTATTATGTTATCGGTACCGGCTTTTGCGCAGAAAGCTGAAAGAAAAAACATAAAAGAAGGCAATAAGTTATACGAAAAAAAGAAATATACAGAATCAGAGATTTCTTATAGAAAAGCTTTAGAGGTAAATAAAAAATCCAAAGAGGGTTCATATAATCTTGGAAATGCATTATTTAAGCAGAATAAAACTAAAGAGGCTCTGGAACAATATCAAATAGCATTAAGTCAACAGCCTGATCCGATAAAGAGATCTCAGATACTTCATAATGCCGGAAATGGTTTCATGCAGGCAAAAGATTATTCAAATGCGGTAGCATCATACAGGATGTCCTTAAGATTTAATCCAAATGATGATGAAACCAGATATAATCTGGCAGTTGCACAAGCATATCTGAAAAACCAGCAACAGCAGCAACAACAAAATAAAGATAAAGACAAGAAGGACGATAAAAAACAGGATCAGCAAAAAGATCAGCAGCAACAACAGTCTCAGGACGATAAGGAAAAACAGCAAAATAATCAGCAAAAAAAAGAACAGCAACAGCAGCAGGAGCAGGTATCCAAGGAGAAAGCACAACAGTTGCTGGATGCATTGTCACAGGATGAAAAAGATACTCAGGAGAAAGTTCGAAAACTACAAATGCAACAGAGTAAAGCAAAGAAAACGGACAAGCAATGGTAGTTTTTTAATGGAATTAGTTATTTTATCAAATACAATCTGAAATTTAAGAATATGTACTCAAGGATAAGACTTTTGATGGCAATGATATTGATTTTTGTTTTTTGTGGACGAAAATCTTATGCCGCTGATGCCGTAACATTTACAGCCGAGGCCCCCAGAACGGTTGTCATGGGTCAGCCATTTAATCTAAGCTACAGCTCAAATTCAGAAATTGATAATTTCAGAATACCTGAAATTTCTAATTTTGATATACTCATGGGACCTTCAACTTCAACCATGAGTTCAACTACAATAGTTAATGGTAAATACTCGTCAACAACGACTTTTACATATACCTATGTTCTGAATCCCAAGTCGACAGGTACTTTTACCATTTCACCGGCGACAGCAACGATAAAAAAAGACACATATAAGTCCAATAGTATTACAATTAAGGTTATACCATCAGATCAGAGTTCAGGTTCTTCTTCATCCGGGAATCAAAAACAAAGTGCGGCAAGTCAAAACGTTAGTTCAGATCAAATATTTATTCGTGCGATTCCTTCAAAAACAAGTGTATATGAACAGGAAGGATTGACTATAACTTATAAACTTTACACAAGAGTAGATATTACAGGTTTTGAGAATCCCAAATTCCCGGAATTTAAAGGTTTCATGGCTCAGGAAGTAGCAGTTTCGAATAATCAGCAATGGGATCTGGAAAATTACAACGGTGCTAATTACAGGACAGCTGTTTTAAAGCAAACTGTATTATACCCTCAACAATCAGGTTCATTGACAATTGACAAAGGGAGCTTTGATGTAATGATGAGATTGAGGGTGACAAATACCAGGATGAGAAGTATTTTTGATGACTTTATGGATTCATATCAGGATGTAAAAAAGACTATTTTCTCAAATCCGGTTAAGATTAGTGTGAAACCTTTACCATCGGGTAAACCTGCTGATTTTTCCGGAGTATCAGGTAATCTTACAATGACTTCATCTATTAGTTCTTCAAATGTAAAATCCAATGACGCTGTAACGATTAAAGTTAAGATAACTGGGAATGGTAATCTTAAAATGATACCGACTCCGGATTTGATGTTTCCACAGGATTTCGAGATTTATGATCCTAAAGTCGATAATTCATTTAATAACACTGCTAAAGGTGTAACCGGAAGCAAATATATTGAATATCTGGTTATACCAAGGTATGCCGGAAAATTTGAAATACCGTCGGTTTCATTGAGCTATTTTGATTTATCATCCAAAACATACAAAACTATCAAAACACAGGACTTTGTACTGAATGTTGCCAAAGGTGAAGGTGTTGATAATCAGGTAGTTGCCGGTAATTTTACTGATAAGGAACAACTGAAAATGCTAGGCTCTGATATCAGATATATTAAAACCGGTTTCAAATTTGATGGCATTTCTGATTTTATTTATAGTAAAATCTGGTTCTGGTTATATTTTGCGCTATTGACTGTTTTATTTATGGCATTCTTAATTATTAACAGGAAGAAAGCCAGAGAAAACTCGGATATTGTAAGAATGAGGAATAAAAAAGCCAGCAGGATTGCTGTTAAGAGATTGAGAAAAGCTGCAGAGTATCTCAAAAACAACAATAGTGATGCCTTTTATGACGAAGTTTTAAAAGCATTATGGGGATATACAAGTGATAAATTAAATATTCCTATGTCTAAACTTACGAAGGAGAATATAGACAATGAGCTCTTGTCTGTGAATGTAAATGAAGATATTCGTAAGGAATACAATGATATTTTACAGACTTGCGAGTTTGTGAAGTATGCTCCGTCTTCTGATTATCAGGCTATGGATGCATTATATCATAGAACAATGGGAGTTATGAATAAAATGGAAAATACTATAAAAAGATAAGAAAATGAACCGCATAATAATTACAACACTCATATTGATTGCATCTGCTGTTCAGACTTTTGCTGCATCTGACAGTATTTCAACAGTTCCATTTATTCCTGTTGACAGTAAAAAAAACAATGAAATTATTATAGTAAATGACAAGAATACAGATTCATTGATAATCTCAGCAGAAAAATTATTCTCAAATAAGAAATATGCTGAAGCTTCCCATATTTACAACAGCATATTGAAAGCCAGAGGAGAATCTTTTGAAATATTATATAATCTTGGAAATTGCTATTATAAATCCAATAATATACCTTCAGCCATTTTATCATACGAAAGAGCGTTACGCATTAATCCGGGAGATAAAGATGCCAGATTTAACCTGAAACTCTGCCAGAACAAAATAGTTGATAAAATTGATCCTGTAGGAGCATTCCTCTTTTCAAGTATTTATGATTCAGCCGGAGATTTATTCAATTCAAATGTCTGGTCAGTTTTCAGTATGATATTTTTTGCATTGTTTATTGCAGCATTGACAGGCTATTTCTTTTCCAGAATATCATGGTTAAAAAAAGTAAGCTTTTATGGTGGTATACTTTCAATAATTTTAACTATATTGGCGGTTTCTTATTCGGCAAAAAAATATAATGAATCTACATCGCGTAATAAGGCAATTGTTTTTACACCTACAGTAACAATTAAAAGTTCACCAGATCAGAGCGGTACAGATCTTTTTGTATTACATGAGGGGACTAAGGTTCATATATTAAGTGAGATAGGAGATTGGAAAGAAATAGGCATTGATGATGGTAATGTAGGATGGATTCAATCTGAACACCTTGTCATAATATAACAAGCTTAATTGTTGATGAACTTTTTTGATCAAATTATAAACTGGGACAGACAATTGTTCTTCAATTTGAACAGTCATCATTCTCCATGGATGGATAATTTCATGTGGCTGGTTTCGGATCCCATCGTTTGGATTCCTTTTTT
>CAZCPI010000039.1:11287-17309 GCA_964500535.1 uncultured Bacteroidales bacterium | reverse complement strand
TATCCGCCAAAATCCGTGAATTTATCGGAAAAAATCAGGGAATCTGTCGGATAAGTCTGCGGAGTATCCCTTTCTGATTTCTTTGGAAAGATAATAGTTGAAATGCTGCTTGCCGCAACAGTTATTACAGGCTGACAGGTTTCATCAACACTTCCCAATGTGTTTATCATATTCTTGCTTACTGTAGTCAGAATGGTTCTGTAATCCGTTACTTTAAAAGGTAGATCCAATGTCAGATCATAACCTGAATTTGATTCGTTTATCAACATTACAACGATACTGTCTCCGGTAACTGACTGATATGCAGTAGAAAATAAGCCATGTTCAGGATCATTTAACCTGTGCATTATACGAGTTTTTCCTGTAACATACTTTGCATAATGGCTCATTGCATAACCTCTCTTTGTGATTTCACCGTCAATTGTTCCGAATTGACCGTCACCCAACATTCCATAATACCTTTTTGAAGCATAATGAATCCAGGCGTTCATATTTGCCATCATGGATGAGTTTATTGCTTTTACAAAATCAAATGCATCAGACCAGTTAATATTTACAGGATTAGTTCCTGTCTGATTATCATTCATAAGAAACTCCGTCATCCAGATTTTCTTTCCTTTTTTTCTGGCCAGTGGATAATCCAGATTTGCAAGCGAACCATACAAATGTCCGCCCAAAATATAAAGCTTAGATGCTGCAATACTGTCATTTAAAATAGAATCGCTCAATTCACGACGAAACGCCAGTGATTCAGGAGCCATTATCTTACAAGGAATCGAATCAGCATATTGCCTGAGGAATTTTATAAACTCAGCTGCCGTCCATAATGTACCATCATATTTAGGATCAAAATCAGGTTCATTCTGGATTGAAATTGCCTCAAGATTGATACCATTGTTTTTCATAAAAACGACGTAGTTCTTCAGGAATTTCGCAAAATCACCATATTTTGATTCAAGCACATGGCCGCTTACAGTAGAATTACTTGATTTATACTCAGCGGGACCTGACCATGGTGATGCAAAAATAATCGCACCATTATCTCTTGCCTTTTTCAAAGTGGGCAACAATGCAGACCAGCTTGATGGATTAGAATAAACAATTGCTCTCATTATATTATAACCCATTTGCTGAGATCCCTTCCCCCAAAGTTTATCAATTTCAGCGGAACTCATACTAACGCCCCATGAAGGAGAGAAACCAAAACCACCGAACCCATCAACTTTTTGAAATTTTACTCTGCTATCAATCTGCAATAGAGCTGTACTCTTCGCAGAAAGACTAAAAGACATGACAATAAATGAAATTAAAACCAAAAACGATTTTCCTGACATCATATCCGTAAAATGATAATTATTAACAACTTAAAAATGAACAATTCTCAGCACTTTTTGTCTTCCATCAACAGACAATCTGCATATATACGTACCCTGTCTTAAATCAGAACCATCTAATACAATTTCGTGACTACCAGATTGCTGATTTTCACTAACCATTGTTAAAATCTTCCTTCCAGACAAGTCATAAATTTCAACCTTAACAAAAGAATCATGAGGAATATTGTAATAAATGTTAGTTGAAGTTGTAAATGGATTTGGATAGTTGGCCAGCTTAATATCAGATAAAAATTCACTGGACCCTATTGAGTTAATTGTTGTATCCTTAAATGTAAACAATTTCTCATTCAGAGCACTCCAGACATTATCAGACAGAGTGCGGGCTTTCAGGCAAAAACTATTTTCAGGATTTATTTGAGAGACGTATCTTTTAGCACTTTTCGATATTGCCTCTACACCGTTTTGGTACATATCAACCGGATCTTTACCATCAACAGTATAATATATCTTACCGGCAGAAGACGCAATTGTAATTACATCGCCTTTGTTAATCTCACCAGAATTTATTGTATTACCATTTACTTTAAAAACCGGAGCATCCACAGACGGAAACAATTCTGCTTTTTTCATTTGAGATACAAACTCATCCGTTCTTTTTGGAAAATATTCAACCCGCATATATTCTGCTCTGGTATCATAAAAAGTTTCTTTCCGGCACAGCTTACCAGCACCCTGAACAGGATGTACATCTCTTCTGTAATCACCCCATCGGGCGGACTCTGCATAAAGAGAATTATCAATCACATCAGCAAGCGATTTCCAGGTAGATGCTGCTACCTCAGGAGTAAGTGCTCCATTATTAAAACACAATCTCTGTAGCTTGTCTGCTATTTCTCGTTTAAACAAAGGATTATATTTCAGATTCTGAAAAATATAAGTAGGGCATTTTTTATTAGATAATGAAGTATTATTTGAGCCAAGAGTTTTAATTATATGCTCTGAATCCCAACACATCATTTTGAAACCAGATTGAGGATCCACACGGTTTCTTACCGCAATCCAGTTATGATGATCCCAGTCTGAGTTAGCCCCATAGAAATTCATCAAAATATAATCGATGAAATCATCAACATCCAGCAATGCCTGAACAGATAAATCATCGGATCCGTCAAAATTCTTTCCGGTAATCAATCTGTAAGTAATCGAATCCGTAGGATTATTCTTTATAGTATCCGATAAACTCAGCAATTTATTCCAGGCAGTTATATTACCATCAGTGGCCGAAACCCCAGAACCTTCTTCCTCTTTTATAACATCCCAATCTTCACTTTTCCCACCGAGATATTGCGCCAGATAATCATCATTTATCCTTTCATTGGGATTGTACAAACCCCAGTACAAGCCATTTAAAAATAAATGAGCATAATTTGAATTACTCGAAAAATGGCCCATCGCTGATTTTGTCCTTTTAGCCCATGCATCTCTGGTATAAATAGCCTGGTTACGCTCGGTTTCAGACTGATGTATCCATGTGTTTCCAAAACCTGCACGAAGGAAAAAAGAATTTATATCCTGAGCCTGATCCTTACCAAATAAGGGATAATAAAGTTTATTTGGCCCATAATCATCCTGAAAATCCAATCTGAATGAATGCTTGGGACTTTTTTCCGGTAATCTGCTGTGACCGCCATGCAACGACAATCCACAATCAGCCTGTAAAGAAACATTGCTTGCAGCATGAAAATATTCAAATGACGCAGGCCTTTCCCAATCAAGACCGGTTTTATCACCAACCGGAGGAGCTGTAAACATATAAATACCACCGGAATCGGGATCTGCGACCGGATTAAAAAGAAATTTCTTATCAGTAACAATTGATACTACAGGTATTTCATAGATAGCTTTTTTGATTTTATCCTTATACAAGTTTTCAGCAAGTAATTCAGGATCCATTTCATAATCAGCCTTAGCTCTTCCTGACATTTGAGCATATTTACCCCATTCAGAAGGATAACCTGTCGGATTATTAGGTTGCCTGTAAATGCTCATTAAAAAGATATAAGACCTTGTTGAAACCGGACTTTCCTTAACCATATAAGGATTATCTCCTTTAGGTACAGCAACAGCTCTGACAATTGTAGTTTTATCAACCAGAACCTCACCAGTGTATAATGTGCCGTTATTAACTGTTGGCCTGCTCCCATCAATAGTGTAATAAATTGAGGCGAAATCTACCGGATTTGTCATAGTAAGATTAAAAGATCTCTCAAAAACACCATGATTCGTATTGAAAACAGGAGCCGGTAAAGACTCCAGTGAGTTTAAACTATTTACCTGACCAGGAGATGGAATCTTAAAATTCGCCCAACTTCCGCCAAATAAGCCGGCTGAGTGATTGTCTGACATCGATAAAAACGGAGCAAGTTCATCTATAATATTCCCATCTTTATCTATTAGTGCAAGATACTCTCCATCACCATCAAGTTTAAAATTAGTATGGAGTTGAACATTTTTAAAAGCTCTGTCTTTTTCAGAAGCAAAAACAATTAAATAGGACTTAGCATTTATAACCACTTCAGGAAACATCCACCTTTTATCGGTTTTCCTGCTATCAGTCAAAGCCCATCCTTCCAGTGAAACAGGTTCTGAAGATGAATTATACAACTCAATCCAGTCCGAGCACTGACCATCGACATCAGTCAGACCAGATTTGTTTGAAGCAACTATTTCATTAATATATAAAGATTTAGCTGATAAACCAGCATTAACAATAAACAATGTCCATAAAAACATTGCACATTTAAGAGAACATCTGTGTTTTAAAATACCTGTAATAATCATTTATAAAATCGGTTTTCATGGTCTTTTTGAAGACGGCTGTATTAATGTGACAAATTTACTTTTTTAATGAAGACCAAAGAATGCAGCAGGTTACAATTGTTATTCATTTTGAAACAAAACCACCAAATCAGCTCTATGTCAAAAGCAGATTTTGCCATATGCTGAATAAAAAGTACTTTTGCACTAATAAAAGAGGATAAATCAGGCTTTAATGAAGAGAACTTTTGGCATAACAATTCACAAAGAGGGCAAAAAGATATTACTCTGGCTGTTTGCAGCATTACTTACCCTTAATCTGATTGTTTGGGTTTTACTCGGTCATTTAACCTTTATGATTTTCCTGATAGTGACTTCTCTCCTTTTCCTCTTCGTTACTAATTTCTTCAGAAGCCCAAAAAGACTAAGTAAACCTGACCATAAAGATATTATGGCACCTGCAGACGGCAAAGTTGTGGTAATCGAAAAATGCGTAAGCGACCCTATGCTAAAGGATGAATGTATACAGATTTCAATTTTCATGTCTATTATAAATGTACATGCAAACTGGTACCCACTCGAGGGCAAAGTAACACATTACAGTCATCAGAATGGCAACTTTAAAGCAGCATGGTTACCAAAAGCCAGTGTCGAAAATGAAAGATCAACCGTCTTAATAAGGTCTAACCTAAATGGCAAGACCATATTAATCAGACAGATTGCAGGAGCATTGGCAAGAAGGATAGTCACCTATGCATATACAGGCAAAAAAGTTCATTTCAATGAACATCTTGGATTTATAAAATTCGGTTCCAGAGTTGATATTTTTCTTCCTGCTGATTCAGTTGAAATACTTGTTAAACAAGGTGACAAGACAACAGGAAACAAATCCATTATCGCAAGGTGGAAATAGGATAAAAACCCTAAAAAATGAAAGGTAAAAATATACCAAACACAATAACATCTCTGAATCTGGCATCAGGCTGTGCTGCAGCGATATTTGCTGTTCAGGCTGAGTACAAAACAGCAGCATACCTGATACTTCTTTCTGCCGTATTTGACTTTTTTGACGGATTTGCCGCGAGATTACTTAAGGCATATTCACCGATAGGCAAAGAACTTGATTCTCTGGCTGACGTTGTAAGCTTCGGAGTAGCACCGGGATTAATGATTTACAGTAAAATTATCGAAACCAGTCAAATCGCCGGTTATCCTCAATGGCTATCGTGGTTTGCACTACTGATTCCGGTTTTTTCAGCCCTCAGACTGGCAAAATTCAATATTGATGAGAGACAAACAGCATCATTCCTGGGTCTGCCGACTCCTGCAAATGCTCTGTTTTGGGCATTTGGTATTGCTTTTGCCTTATCCGGAGCAATAAGATTTCAATATATCCCTTTATTTCTGATTTTGGGCGTATTTGTATTCTCTGCCTTATTGGTTTCAGAGATACCTATGTTTTCACTTAAATTTAAAAACATGAGTTTCAGGGATAATAAGATACAATTTATATTTTTATCCTGTTGCCTCTTGCTTTTATTAATATTTGGCATGTCAGGTATATCAGCATGCATAATGCTTTATATACTTCTTTCTGCTTTTAACAGTCTTTTTGTTAATAATAAATAACAAAACAATTTGTATATGGAATTTATAGTTTCCATAATATTTCTTTATCTTATCTTTCGCCTGATTTTATGGATAGGAAAATTATTTCTTTTAAGATCGGCCCGAAAACATGGTTTCGACAATGAAAATAATGAAGATGATGAAACCGTGAGACAAGATAAACAGAGAAAAAAGAAAGTTTTCAACCAGAGTGATGGTGAATATGTTGATTTTGAAGAAATCAATAAAAATGATAAGCA
>CAZCPI010000039.1:6143-11187 GCA_964500535.1 uncultured Bacteroidales bacterium | reverse complement strand
ACACTTGAATTCGCAATAGGTAAAGTAATCTGTAAACAATATGACAAAAAGAGCCTTGTTTCTAATGTCTTCATTGCTATTTGCAACAGCAATATTCGCGCAAAAGGTAACTATCAGTGGTTATATTACCGATAAGAACACCAGCGAATCCCTGATAAGCGCATCTTTATATGAAACGACCTCCGGCAAAGGCACAGTCAGTAACGCGTCCGGATTTTATTCGTTGACCTTACCTGCAGGAGAAATAAACATAAGGTACACTTATGTCGGTTACAAACCCGAGTACAGGAGGCTGAAGGTAAAAAAAGACACTATGATTAACGTGTCAATGTCGGGCTCAACTGAATTAAGCGAAATAACGCTCTACAGCGCGAGAGAAACAGGAGTCAAAGGCTCACAGATGGGAGCCGTGGAAATACCTGCAGGTCAGATAAAAAGTATCCCTACCCTTTTCGGTGAAACCGATGTCATCAAGGCACTTCAGTTACTACCCGGTGTGCAGGGAGGCACTGAAGGATCAGCGGGGCTCTATGTCAGAGGCGGAGGTCCCGACGAAAACCTTTTATTGCTTGACGGAATACCCGTTTACAATGTCAACCATATGTTCGGTTTCTTTTCAGTATTCAATGCTGATGCCGTAAAAAATGTAACACTTTACAAAGGAAATTTTCCGGCCAGATTCGGAGGAAGGCTTTCATCAGTAGTCGATATCGTTACAAATGACGGTAACGATCAGAAAATACATGGCAATTTCAGTATCGGACTGATATCCTCAAAGTTTAACCTTGAAGGTCCGATAATTAAAGGAAAGACCACATTTAACGTATCTTTCAGAAGGACATATGCTGATATACTGGCACAACCAATCATAAAGCTTGCACTTAAAGAAGGAGATGCCAATGACGACGCAAATGCTGGTTATTACTTTTATGATTTTAATGCAAAAATCAGTCACAAGATATCAGACAAAGACAGACTTCACCTCAGTTTTTATTCAGGAGATGACGCCATCTATCTTGGCTATAAAAATAAAAGCATTTCAGGTGGAAATATAACTGAAAGCCAGAAGATTAAAGTTGACTGGGATTGGGGAAACCTAATCACTGCACTAAGATGGAATCATATCATTAACAGCAAATTGTTTCTGAACACAACTGCTTCATATACAAGGTATAGATTTGATATGGGCATCGGCTCATATAGTGAAGGAAAAACAATCAATCCTCCCAGCTCATATAAAAATGTTATAGAGATGGGCTATAAGTCTGGTATAGAGGATTACTCTGCGAAAGCTGATTTTGAATACACTCCCAACCCTGCCCACGATATAAAATTTGGTGCAAATTACACTTATCATACTTTCAGACCCGGAGTATTTGTGGCAAAGATGAGCATGAGTGAATCAAATACGGCTAATATCGACACTACATTCGGAGACAAGAATGTTATGTCACATGAAACCATGCTTTATGCAGAGGACAACATGAATATCGGACCATTTATCAAGGCAAACGTTGGTCTGCATTATTCAACATTTTTCGTTCAGGATCAGTTTTATCACTCACTCCAGCCAAGACTTAGTATGAGGTTTCTTATAAGTGATAAGCTTTCTGCTAAAGCAGGTTATGCGGCTATGAGCCAGTACATACACCTATTGTCAAATAACAGCATCAGCCTTCCTACGGACCTTTGGGTACCGGTAACAAAGAGAATTACACCAATGAAATCGCATCAGGTTTCAGCAGGATTGTTTTACAACCTTATGGATAAACTGGACCTTTCGCTTGAGACTTATTACAAGACAATGGATAATCTCATCGAATACAAGGATGGAGCCACTTTCCTGGGTTCGACAACAGGATGGGAGGACAAAGTATGCATGGGAAGAGGCTGGGCATACGGTATTGAATTCCTTGCTCAAAAATCATTTGGAAAGACTACCGGCTGGCTGGGCTACACATGGTCAAAATCAGAGCGCCAGTTTAACAGACCGGGTCAGGAACTAAATGACGGCAATGTTTTTCCTGCAAAATATGACAGAAGACACGACGTAAGTCTTACGATGACTCATAAATTCAGCGATAAATTTGACCTGTCAGGTACCTGGGTTTACAGCACAGGAAACTGCGGAACTCTGGCTTTACAAAATTATATTGGTCAGCCAATACCTATGAACAATTACGGATACTCTTATAACGCTCTTGATAATGTTAGCAGCCGTAACAATTACAGATATGCTCCTTATCATAGAATGGATATTGGCGTTAATTTCCACAAACAAAAAAAATATGGCATAAGAACATGGAATATAAGTGTTTACAATGCTTATAACCAATTGAATCCATTTATTGTATACCCTTCTTCATCATATAATTATGATGTTACAACCGGTCAATACATAAGCAAAAAGTCGCTTAAACAATTGTCCATTTTCCCTATAATACCTTCAATCAGTTATAGTTATAAATTCTAAAATCCTGAAAATATGCGACCGATTAAAATACTTACAGGCATTATAGCCTTATTCATTTTGGTTTCCTGCGAAAAGGATATAGAATTCCCTGGTGAAACTACTAAGCCACAGCTTGTAATCAATTCACTGGCATCTACTGACAGCATTCTTACGATAAGAATAACTAAAAGCAAATTTTTTCTTGAAGATGAAGGTCCTTTTGAAACCGTTTCCAATGCAACCGTAATTATTAAAGTCAACGGAACAGCTATGAGTAACGTTATAAATAGAGATAGTGGCCTTTATACGTGCAATTATATACCGAAGCCCGGTGACCTTATAAGAATTGATGTTAAAGCACCCGGTTTTGAAGCTGCGTTTACAGAGCAGGAAATCCCGGAAACGGTAGAGATTATTGGTATTGATACGACTAGAAAAACATATGATGAACAACCAATGATTGGAGGCGGTTATTACGCAGAATCAAAATATGCCTATGATACAATTGGTTTCTACAGTGTTCATCAGTTTGATATAAAGCTCAGATTTAAGGATAAACCTGATGTAAACAATTATTACAGACTTGCTTTGAGAACTAAAAGCATAATCGATGATACTACTTTTTATGAGTATTATGAATCTTTCGATTTTTATGATATTGTGTCCGGAAAATCCACAAACAATGATGAAACTGATATTCTTGATTTAGGTAATTCTAATAACGATTACAATATATTCTCTGATGAACTTTTTGACGGTGAAATCTATCCCTTGAAATTCAGATTTTCGAGGGCATCATCAAGAATGTTGCCTGGTCATGAAGAAGATTTTAAATCTTTCAATGACTTTTCTACTGTGAAAAAAATCGAAGTCTATGTAGAGCTTCAGTCAATCAGCAAAAGTTATTATTTGTACATGAAGACTATCTCAAACTATTCTACTGATAACTTTTTCTCAGAACCGGTGCAGATACACAACAACATCAAAGGAGGTATAGGGATATTCGGAAGTTATACCAAAAACATAGCCCGCTTCGACATTATTCCTTAAGAATCATCTTTTTGATTTGAAGAAATCCTTCATAAGAGCAGAGCATTCATCCTGCATGATGCCAGTTAACACAGTAGTTTTCGGATGTAACACATCAGGAGCAAATCTTGTGTAACCTCTTTTCTCGTCGGAAGCACCGTAAACCAGAGATGAAATCTGAGCCCAACCAAGCGCAGCTGCGCACATGCTGCAGGGCTCCAGTGTAACATAAAAAGTGCAATCAGTAAGGTACTTGCCGCCCAAAGCCGATGCTGCGGAAGTTATTGCCTGCATTTCTGCATGAGCAGTTACATCATTAAGGGTTTCAGTGAGATTGTATCCCCTTGCAATTATCCGGTCTCTGCAGACGACAACTACTCCTACCGGAATTTCTCCTCTATCATAAGCCGTTTTGGCTTCAGACAAAGCAAGTTTCATATAATGTTCGTGCGTATTCACCTCATTTCCTTTTCACCAAACAACGTAGGATAATCTTCTGTCAGTCTGTTGAGTACGACTTTCATTACAGATTCACGCAAGAATCTTGATCTGTTAGTAATCTTATATTTGGTAAGGTATTTTTGCAAAGCCTGATACTCCGGATCGTTTAGAGAAAAAGTTACGGTATTCTCTCTTAGCATACTCGGTTTCTTTTCCGAACTATTGGAGTTATTATTGGAAATAGTTTTTTTCATCAAACAGACCTGCTGATTTTATATATATGAAAATCTACAGCAAAATAACAACAAATATTTTACAATAAAAACAGAAAACTTACTTTTGTCATTAAACGAAATTATGGCAATACACAACATAACAGGCAGAAAAGGAGAAGAAGCGTCTGTTCAGTTCCTTAAAGACAAGGGTTACGAAATCCTTGAAAGAAACTGGCATTCCTCACATTTTGAACTTGACATAATTGCAAGACATCATGATTGGATTATTATTGTAGAGGTTAAAACAAGGAGTGGCGAAACCTGGTCTTTACCCGAAGAAGCTGTTGACAGAAAAAAAATGAAAAGGATTATTAATGCTGCAAACCATTACATTATCATGCATAAACTGAACTTTCCGGTACGCTTTGATGTTATATCCGTGATTTTCGAGCCTGAAAAAAACAGGATTGAACATTTTGAAGATGCCTTTCTTGCTATGGATATTTAAAAGAAAAAAAATGAATAAGCTTGATTTCATTGATACAGTGGGCTCAACTAATGCATACCTGGAAGAAAAACAATCTGAAAGTATTCCGGATACCGGTTATGCTATTGCTACGTTTAATCAAACTGACGGCAGAGGTCAGAGAGGTAATGTGTGGATTGTTGAGCCGGATACTAACATCTGTTATAGCTATATTTTCAAACCCAACTCTGTTATAGCTCATGACCAGTTTATAATCAGTCAGGCTGTATCATTAGCTGTAAAATCCATGCTTGATAAATACACTGCTGATATCACCATAAAATGGCCAAATGATATTATGTGGAAGGATAAGAAAATCGCAGGGATACTGATTGAAAACAATATTGCCGGTAAGCATATAAACTATTCGATAGTGGGAAT
>CAZCPI010000039.1:0-6043 GCA_964500535.1 uncultured Bacteroidales bacterium | reverse complement strand
ATACTTGAAATGGAAGATCAGACTGTGAAATCATATGCTTTTAAAGAAGTCGTTTTTGATCTGTGACAATCGGCCAAAAAGACATTAAAATTAAGATCAATCACATCTGAGTTACACCAGGCGCTGTATTTCACCTGCCAGGCCTGGTCTTTCTTACGCTTTTATCAGCAGGTTTAATCACTCCGATTCTGAGTTTGTAATCATAAATAATACCTAAAGTCTTCTTCAGATATTCATTTTTACTCATCCTGTAGGCTCTGTCAAGGTAAGGCTCAGAAACAGCAAAATAATCTGTATAAAAACTTTTAAGTTTATCCATATGAAGTGCCATTTGCATTCTTGAAGGCTCCTTCACGGAATTATATTTAGAGTCCTCAGCATCAATAGCATCTTTGCCCTTCAGATAATAATAATTACCCAGCCAGACATTTGCATCAAAATCCGCACTATCCGCCTTAACAATCTGAATATAAACGGGCTCAGCTTCACTGAGTTTACCTGCTGAAACCAAATCTGAAGCAGTCTTTTGCAAATCAGCAATGCTCTGACTTTTTGCCGGTTTAGGCAATATAACAAACAGTATAATGAACACAGGTATTACAAATCTTCTCATAGCTCAACCAATTATTAATAATCATTGAATCAAATACAAATGCTGCCGGATTTACCCATTCTAAACAGATTGAATCTCCTCGCCGCAAGCAGCTGGGAATGCGCACAACTGAATTCAGGTTTAGTTCATAATTGCATTGACACATAGTCTGCCTGAATGCGAACGCAGTAACAGACAAAAATAATGTATAATTGACAAATAGATATTCCTGCATGGTTAAATGTGGTAAAAAATGCTATTTTTGCAAATGTTAAAACACCAGAATTATAATGAAACCTTACAAACGTATATTACTCAAACTCAGCGGAGAATCTCTGATGGGTGATAAAGCATCCGGAATTGATGAAAAGAGACTGGGCGAATATGCTCTTCAGATTAACGAAGCAGCCTCACTTGGCATTCAGATTGGAATAGTAATAGGCGGTGGAAACATTTTCAGAGGACTCAGCGGAGCTTCAAAAGGTTTCGACAGAGTTAAAGGTGATCAAATGGGTATGCTTGCAACATGTATTAATGGTCTGGCACTTTGTTCGGCATTACAAGCTGAAGGAGTTAAAGCAAAACTACTCACAGCCATCAGAATGGAACCCGTGGGAGAATTCTTCACAAAAGACAGGGCAATCGAATACCTTAATTCAGGACATGTGGTCATATTCTCAGGAGGTACCGGATGCCCGTATTTTACAACAGATACAGGATCCTCTCTCAGGGGTATTGAAATTGAGGCTGATGCAATGCTTAAAGGCACCAGAGTCGATGGTATTTATACAGCTGATCCCGAAAAACATCCTGACGCAGTTAAGTTTGATGATATCACCTATGATGAGATATATCGCAGAGGTTTAAAAATAATGGATCTGACTGCAACTACAATGTGCAAAGAAAACAACCTGCCCATAGTAGTTTTTGATATGGATACTCCCGGCAATTTGCTCAAAGTACTTAAAGGTGAAAAAATCGGAACATACGTACACAATTAAATAAATCTGAATTATATGAACGAAGAACTTCAAATGATCCTGGATCTGACAGATGAAAGCATGAAACATTCAGCAAGCCATCTTGAAGAAGCATTGGTACATATCCGTGCAGGTAAAGCCAACATCAGGATACTCGACTCAGTCCGTGTAAACTATTACGGAAGCAGTGTCCCTGTATCAAATGTGGCTAATGTCAGCACCCCTGATGCAAAGACGATTGCCATACAACCCTGGGAAAAAAACATGATTAAGGAAATCGAAAAAGCAATTCTTAATTCTGACGTAGGCATCACTCCTGACAACAATGGTGAAATAATCCGCCTTGGAATACCTCCTTTGACTGAAGAAAGACGTAAATCTCTGGTAAAACAGGTACATGTTGAAGGTGAAGATGCACGAATAAGCGTAAGAAATGCCAGACGCGATGCCATTGAATCAGTCAAGAAACTTGTCAAAAGTGGTTTATCTGAAGATATCGGCAAGGATAGTGAAGCTGAAATACAAAAGAAACATGATAAAATCATGAAACGCCTTGACGAGATAATTGCTGCCAAGGAAAAGGAGATCATGACTGTCTGATCATAAAACTCGAATTAAAAGATGAAGGGACTGGTCGTCAGGACTACAGGCAGCTCATTTCTGGTTAAAACTGAAAATGGAAATTTGACAGAATGTATCGTCAAAGGCAATTTTCGTATAAAGGGCATTAAAAGCACAAATCCTGTAGTAGTTGGTGACCGTGTTGTTGTCGAAGAAACGACTGAGGACAAAGCTTATATTACCGAAATCATGGACAGGACAAACTATATTGTCCGTAAGCCCACAAACCTATCAAAACAGCTGCATATAATTGCAGCAAACATCGACCAGGCTCTTCTTATAATCACACTGAAGTCGCCGGAAACCAGTACTACATTTATAGACCGGTTTCTGGCTACTGCTGAAGCATATCGAATACTTGTACACATTCTTATAAACAAGACCGACTTATATGATGAAACCGATCTGGAATACATGGACGGATTAGTTAAACTTTACGATTCTATCGGTTATCCCTGCACAATTCTCTCTGCAAAAAAAGGTCTGGGTATAGACTCCCTCCGGCAAATTATTAAAGGCAAAATCAGCCTTCTTTCCGGTAACTCTGGTGTCGGGAAATCCACGATTTTAAACACCCTTGACCCCAGATATAATGCCAGAACCGGACTTGTATCGAACTCTCATCATAAAGGTATGCACACCACAACATTCTCAGAAATGTATGATTTAAGTGATGAAACCTATCTGATCGACACTCCGGGCATTAAAGGTTTCGGCACTATAGACATGAAACAGGAAGAAGTCGGTCACTTCTTTCCGGAAATATTCAAATATTCGCAGGATTGCCGTTTTAACAACTGCACCCATACGCATGAACCCGGTTGTGCAGTACTAAAAGCAAAAGAAAACCATTACATAAGCGAATCAAGATACGCCAGCTACCTGAGCATCCTTAACGACGAAGAAGAAGAGAGATACAGGTAAAACTCTAATTTCCATTTTCACGCCACTGTTTAGGGCTGCTATTCATTTCCTGCGCAAATGCCCTTGAGAATACCGAAGAAGAACTGAAACCTGACATTTCCGCAATCGTTGCAATGCTTAAATCAGGACGTGAAAGGAGCAAATGCTTACTTTCCGCAATACGATACCGCATAACAAACTGATAAAAAGTCTCTCCGTAACCTTCATTAAATAATCTTGAAAGATAAGACCTGTTAAGTGGCAGTATCTCCATGATATCAGTTAGTTTAAAATCTACGCGGAGATATGGTTTCTCAGATATCATCCATTGTTCCAGCTTTTCTTTGTATTCAGCCAGTTTTTCAGTATAATGAGACCTGACTTCCGATTCGGTTTCAGCTTTAGAATCCGTCTCTTTGTGATTTTCATCAGCAAAGGTATCATTATATATTTTAACGGATTCTACTTTCTCAGCCTCGGCGTCGTTCAAACCTGCTTTAAAATAACCTTCAGGATATGGATTTTTTTGAAAAATTACGTGATAGAAACCATAAAGAAAAAATATCAGAAAAATTATCCTGTGCATTAATCCTGTTCTCGGTTCGTTGCTTAGCATTACAAAAATATATGAAATTGTAATAATAAAATACCCGAACAAATATTCATCAAGCCAGGAAATGTTGATATTCTTCAATGCCGCATAATTATTTATACAGTAATTATCATAATTTCTGCGATAACGAAGCATGAGTAATAATCCTAAAAAAGGATATATTAAAACTAATGCACGTAACCATGTAAAGGAAAATAATGAACAAATCATAACCAGAACTACAGTCGGTAAAAATAGTAGAACTGCACGCCAAATCGTGAGCCAGCCGGGTCTGAGCACCTCGATAGGATATAAAAGGAATATATATGCATATGTTGTACCATAAATCAGGAGAGTGGTTGACAGGTATTTATATTCGAAAACTACTGTATCCCCGGTTTTAAAGCCTTTAATTAGTGAAACCAAACCTATCAATCCGCAAAAAAACATAGTCAATGCATACATTTTCTGCGCCCTGCCTCCCTTTTTACCCGAACTTATAAAAAGTAAAATTGCTCCTGCCAGACAGAAATAAGTAAACATTGGTCTTAAGGTTCTGTTTAACTCGTTGAAAAGTTCAAATGAAATCTTCATAAGAAAATAATGCCCGATAATAACTGATATTAAAATCAGACTGTAAATAATAATCCTTCCGGAGTATTTAAATGACTTTAATTTTTCTATTTCCTGATACATGGTACTATTTAAGCCTGCAAATGTACATTTATTCTTTTTATAAAGAAACATTGAAACAAGTACTCCTTGCAATATTATTTTTACTCCGTGCAAAATATTTTTTACTCCGTGCAAAATCAGAATTTGCCGGTAGAACTATTGAGCTTTAATTTCGCAGTAACTGAAATCTTTAATTCTTTAAACATTTAAATCATGACTAAAAAAATCTTTTTAACGCTTGTGTTGATAATGACAAGCTGTGCATTAATCACTGTTGAAGCCAAAGACATTATATCAAAAGGTGAAAAAATAATAAACCTTGGTATAGGTATAGGCACCTACAACGGTGGTAACGGATATAAAAGCGGCCTACCCCCTATTTCCGTGTCATATGAACAAGGCATAATAGATGGACTTCTGGATGGAAAAGCATCAATTGGCGTTGGTGGATATTTGGGATACAGTACAAATAAATGGGAATCTTCATTTCCTACACCTACAGGCAACCAAACTTTCGGCTATAAGTACAGCTACTTTACTCTTGGTGCACGTGGTGCATTCCACTATCAGTTGATTGACAAACTCGACACATATGCAGGTCTTATGCTTGGATATAGCGTAGTGGGAAGCAAATACTACGGTTATGACCTTGGAGCATTTACTCCGGCTGCAACAGGGACAAGTGGTTTGGGTTATTCAGGATTTATAGGTGCAAGATATCAGGTCTCGAAAAGTCTTGCAGCATTTGCCGAAATTGGCTACGGTATTTCTGTACTACAGTTAGGAGTTTCTTTCGGAATTTAATACAGATCTTATTTTTAGAAAAGGGTTGTTCAAATTAATGAACAACCCTTTTTATTTAAAACATGTTTTTAACTCATATGACATACAGGTTTCAATTGCTTAAAGAAGTCATTGCCCTTGTCATCTACAAGAATGAAAGCAGGGAAGTTTTCAACTTTAATTTTCCAGATTGCTTCCATACCAAGCTCCGGATATTCTACACATTCAATGCTCTTGATGTTTTCCTGAGCTAAAATCGCTGCAGGCCCGCCAATAGAACCAAGATAGAAACCACCGTATTTCTGGCAGGCATCAGTTACCTGCTGAGAACGGTTTCCCTTGGCCAACATAATCATGCTGCCACCTTTACTTTGGAAAAGATCAACATAACTATCCATACGACCGGCAGTAGTCGGGCCCATAGAACCGCAGGCAAAGCCATCAGGGGTCTTTGCAGGACCGGCATAGTATATAGGGTGATCCTTGATATATTGCGGTAAATCTTCGCCCGCATCAAGTCTTTCTTTAAGCTTGGCATGTGCAATGTCACGACCAACTATTATAGTGCCATTAAGCGACAAACGAGTAGCTACAGGATATTTGGTCAGCTCTTTTAAAATCTCTGACATCGGCTGATCAAGATTAATGCGGACAGCATTGCCTTCACCTGCATTTCTTAATGCTTCAGGTATGTATTTGCCGGGATTATCTTCCATCTTCTCAACCCAGATACCGTCTTTATTAATCTTAGCTTTAATATTGCGGTCAGCAGAACATGAAACAGCCATAGCAACAGGACACGAAGCTCCATGACGTGGCAAACGGATTATTCTGATATCGTGAGCCAAATATTTACCTCCGAACTGTGCACCGAGACCAATACATTGGGCAGCCCTG
>CAZCPI010000038.1:0-17427 GCA_964500535.1 uncultured Bacteroidales bacterium | reverse complement strand
GTGTTTATGTTTTTCATCAGCATTTGTTTAATTAACCAACAATGTCAGTGATACTAAGATTTCTTCAAAAGTATATAAGTATATAAATCAAAAAAATAGATTTTTTCTAAAAAAAGATAGACAAAACCACTGTGCCCTAAAAATTGCTTACTTTTGCAAAAAATTTCAGTAAATGAGAGAAAGAATAATTATTTTGGACTTTGGTTCACAAACAACGCAACTAATAGCCAGACGCGTCAGAGAGTTAAACACTTACAGTGAAATTGTACCATACAATAAATTTCCGGATGATGCTCAGGATGTGAAAGGTGTAATATTATCAGGAAGCCCCTTTTCTGTTTATGATGAAGCCGCTTTCAAAATCGAAACATCAAAGTTCAGAGGAAGATTTCCGGTCCTTGGTATCTGTTACGGGGCTCAGCTTATAGCAAATCAGGGAGGCGGAAAAGTTGAACCTGCCGGTTCAAGAGAATATGGCAGAGCAAGTATTGCATCATATAAATCAGGCAACAGATTGCTTGAAGGATTTTCAGAAAACTCGCAAATCTGGATGTCTCACGGAGATACAATCACATCTATTCCTGAAAATTTTGAAATAATTGCTTCGACGAAAGATGTACCTGTCGCAGCTTATCATGTAAAAGGAGAAAACACATGGGGGGTTCAATTTCACCCTGAAGTTTACCATACACTTGAGGGCAGTAAATTACTGGACAATTTCCTTAATATCTGTGGTTGTTCAAAAGACTGGTCACCAGCTTCATTTATTGAAACAACAGTAGCAAATCTTCAATCTCAATTAGGTGATGACAAAGTTGTACTTGGTTTATCCGGAGGAGTTGACTCATCTGTTACTGCTGTGCTCCTGAACAAAGCAATAGGCAAAAACCTTACCTGTATTTTTGTTGACCACGGTCTTTTACGTAAAAACGAGTTTGAGGACGTTTTAAAAGACTACGAACATCTTGGCTTGAATGTTATAGGAGTTGATGCAAAAAAATACTTTTATAAAGAGCTTGAAGGGGTTTCTGACCCCGAACAAAAAAGGAAAATAATAGGCAAAGGATTCATTGAAGTATTCAATGACGAAGCCCATAAAATACAGGACGTTAAATGGCTGGCTCAGGGTACAATTTATCCGGATTGTATTGAATCTCTTTCGATTACAGGTACAGTAATTAAGTCACATCACAATGTCGGCGGTTTACCTGACAAAATGAAACTGAAACTTTGTGAACCTCTTCGTTTACTTTTTAAAGATGAAGTCCGCAGAGTTGGAACTGAACTTGGCATGATGGATCATTTGATTAAACGTCAGCCATTCCCGGGTCCGGGACTCGCAGTGAGAATTTTAGGAGATATTACTGAAGAAAAGGTAAGAATTGCGCAGGAGGCTGATGCAATCTTCATCGAAAATCTTCGCGAATCAGGTCTTTATGATAAAGTCTGGCAGGCAGGCGTGATTTTGCTTCCTATAAGATCTGTTGGCGTTATGGGTGACGAACGTACTTATGAAAATGCTGTTGCCCTCAGGGCTGTTACATCAACGGATGCTATGACTGCAGATTGGGCTCACCTGCCATATGAATTCCTTGCAAAGGTTTCAAATGAAATCATTAATAAAGTAAAAGGGGTAAACAGGGTAACTTACGATATCTCATCCAAGCCACCGGCTACTATTGAATGGGAATAAAAATCTATTAGCTATAAAAATTCAGCGCGCTGATTATGTTTACGGACATTTTCAGCGCGCTGATTTTTTTCAATCTACTTTAATAACTTTTTTCCCTGTTTTCTTCATAGTATAATAAATGAAGAAACCAATCAAAAGTGCATAAGCTCCCAGTGAAGCCCATTGCGAAGCATCGGTTTCAACCCATTTTGTTTGCATAAGGTTAACTCCCATAAAACGGATTGAAGCACTGACAACACCCATCAAAGCACCACCGGCGATGAAACCGGATGCAAGAAGGGTACCAAGTTCACCTCTTTCTTCATTTAATTTTTTATCATTACCTCTTGTTGTTACGTACCAGTGAATTAAACCACCGGCCAATAAAGGAAGATTTAAATCAAGCGGAATAAACATACCCAGGGCAAAAGCTAAAGCTGGTATATTAAAAAGCGTAAGCAATATTGAAATCAAAGCACCAACACCATACAAAATCCATGGAGCAGAAGTACCGGACATGAGTGGATCTATGACAGCAGCCATGGCGTTTGCCTGGGGAGCCACTAAAGCATCAGGACCAGTAAATCCATAGGTTTTATTTAAAATAATCAAAACACCACCTACAGTTGCAGCTGAAACAAGAGTTCCGAGAAACTTCCATCTCTGCTGAGTGGCCGGAGTACTTCCAAGCCAGTAACCAATCTTAAGGTCAGTAATAAATCCCCCGGCCATCGATAATGCAGTACAAACCACACCACCCATAACCAGTGCTGAAACTATACCGCCGGTACCTTTAAGACCAACAGCAACCATAATCACAGACGCCAGAATCAATGTCATCAATGTCATGCCTGATACCGGATTCGTACCTACGATTGCTATAGCATTTGCAGCAACAGTAGTAAACAGAAAAGCTATCAAGCCAACTACAAGAATGCCTACCACAGCATGCAAAAGATTAAACTCCATAACTCCGAAATAGAAAAATGCAAATACCACCAGCAATGTTATTATTACACCAATAGCAACAATTTTCATCGGAATATCTCTTTGAGTTCTTGGTTCGATAGTTTTTCCAGAGTTTTCACTTCCTCCTTTAAGTTCTTTTGAAGCTAAACCTACAGCACTTTTAATAATTTTCCAGGATTTAATAATACCAATGACACCTGCCATTGCAATGCCACCTATACCTATGTGACGGGCATAACTGCTAAATACAGATTCTGCCGGCATGTTCGCTATAGAATCAACAATTGCAGGATTCAATAAATGAAGAGTGCCATCACCAAGTTGTGCAAGTATTGGAACTATTATCCACCAAACTAAAGCAGATCCTGCGCAAATAATTGCTGCATATTTAAGTCCGACAATATAGCCCAAACCTAAGACAGCGGCCCCTGTATTTATTTTAAAAACAACTTTAGCTTTTTCAGCGAGAATATCAGCAAAAGGTATTACTCTCGATGTAAAGGCTTCGTTCCATGCTCCGAAAGTTGCAACAAGAAAATCATATACACCACCGATAAGACCGGCAATCAATAATGGTTTCGCCTGGGAACCTGCCTTTTCACCTGATATCAACACCTGTGTGGTAGCTGTAGCCTCCGGGAAAGGATATTTACCATGCATTTCTTTAACAAAGTACTTTCTGAAGGGTATAAGAAACAGAATTCCGAGAATACCACCCAAAAGTGAACTCATAAATACTTTTATGAAATTTACAGTCATATCAGGATACTTCGCCTGTAAAATATACAGAGCCGGTAAAGTGAAGATAGCCCCGGCGACAATAACCCCGGAACTTGCACCTATTGACTGGATAATTACATTTTCACCTAATGCATTTTTTCTTTTTGTTGCACCGGATAAACCAACGGCTATGATGGCAATGGGAATAGCAGCTTCAAAAACCTGACCAACCTTCAAACCAAGATAGGCTGCTGCAGCTGAAAACAAAACAGCCATTAAAAGTCCCCAGGTAACTGACCATGATGTAGCTTCAGGATACTTTAAATCAGCTTTCATTATTGGTTTATACTCCTCATCAGGATTAAGTTCCCTGAATGCATTTTCCGGCAATCCGGTATTTTTTTCTTCTTCCATAAAATCTTAATAACTATATTTTTTTGAATTAAATTCTATTTGCTAAGGTACTATTTTGAACACTAAAAGAAAAAATCACGCCGGATAAATTTTTACTTTACCCGGCGTGATATCAATATTTTGCTTAGAATTTTATTTTATCAAAGCTTTTATGGTCTGGTCATCAACTTTAACCATATACAAGCCCTTAGCAAGCTCAGTATTTAAAACCTCATCAGAAGAAGAAACCATTTGAGAATAAATCTTCTTACCGGTTATCGAATAAACAGTGACGACCTTATCCTGAGCATTTAATATACGAATAGATGATGGTCCTGTAATTACACCAAGTTCTGATACTTCAGACTTGTTAACATCAGTAATCGAAGCCTTTTCATTCAGCAAAGATGCAGTTTTTTGAATCTTTGTATTTGATCTGGAGCTTAGCGCACCCTTATTATTTACCGCACATACCTGAATGTAATAGTTAGTGTTTGCTTTCAAGCCACCAATATACATCGATATGGAAGGAACATTTACAGGAGCAACAGAACCTATCTTAGTGATATCATCTGTGTAATATACATTATAAGATACAGCATCTACTGCTTCATCCCAGGAGATACACATCATATAATCCTTAACATTTGATGTGTTTGGTAATGACATCTTAAGTGAAGAATATGGAAGTGTTGTAGCTGAAACAATCGGTGATGATTTACTCCACAGATATTCTTCGCGTTGTACTAAAGATGCATAAACAGTAGTACTTGCAGGAATATCAGATACTACATAACTAGTAGTAGTTACATAAGCAGCCTTAAGGTCACTTGAATCAGGTTTAGTCCAGTAATAAAGAGTATACCTTATTGCTTCAGGATTTGCTGCCCATTTGAACTCAACCGTCTTCATTGTAACAGCTCCAACAATAGGAGCGGCAGGAGTAAACTTATCGATACTTACCGTCTGTACAGTTTTAACATCAGAATTCAAACCAAACAAACCGGTTGGATCGATTGGTTGTACAGTGAAATAATAATCAACGTTTGTCTTAAGATTCGCGAACTTATAAGACAATTCAGATACTGTATCAATCTTAACACAAAGTGAATCTTTAATATATGGGATCTGTTTGTAAACAGTTGCTCCGCTTACAGGGTCAACTCCGATAGAATCACCATTGTTGTAGAATACTTTTTCAGAGCCGCGTACAACATATCTGGAAGCCTCTTTATTTTGATTCCAGCTTAATGTAACAGACTTAGCAGTTACAGATGCAACATTAATAACCGGCTGGCCTTCACCCTGTACGTAAGAAACTCCTGTTGAAACCAGACACATACGAGCACAACCACCTGAACTTGCAGTAGCATTTCCTGCATTACGCATTGTCAAACTCCCGTAACCACCATTTACTGTACCTCCGTATAATACAAGTCTCCTGCCCTGAACGGTATAGAAGTTTGTAGCATCCTTAGAACAATGGAACATTATTACCCATTCCTGATCATCAGACCCTTCAGTATACGTAGCAACAGTCTGCAATGTAGAATCGTTGATATATGTCAGATACTGGCCTGTTAGTCTGTTCTGGAATACATAACGTCCGTTAGCCTTACGATCTATTTTCCAGTGACCGCCCGAAACAACAGTATGGTCAGCATCATTCTTGAAATAAATCTTAGGATCGCCTTTAATTTGATAGAAACGTTCTCCGGTGTTACGCGCACCAATTTTTATATAACTGGTTTCAGTAAAGTTTTGAGGCGTTCCATATGTAAGAGATTCCATAGGACAAATCCTGAATGTACCGTTTGAAACAGTTCCATTTGCAACCACCTTACCTACTCTCATACTATCAACTCTGATAGCATAATCATAGAATAAATTCTTGTCATCAACACCTGGCCAGAAAGTATATACATTTTGGTAATCGTTGTCAGCAGGAGCACTTGCATTTAATGAAATCTGCCATTCTGATGGAGTTGTTGACATTACAAGAGTACTATCAGCAGCTTTGTAAGACAAATATTTACCGGAAGTGTAATTCTTAACATTCCAGATATTTTTAGAAGAGTCAGCAAGTACAAGATACCATTGTGAATACAATGAATTGCTTAAGTCACACCACAAAGAATCTTTTTTATTACCGGCTATTTGTTTCTGAGTATTTGTGTAACCATTTGCACTACCAGGACCAAACAGAGCATATACACCCTTACCAACAAATGTACCGCTGCCAAGCATAGTCTGCTTATCACGAAGATATGGACTATATGTACGGAAAGAGTAACTTATCGCATTAGAAACAAGAGTTTCATCCGCCTTATTTACAATTGCAGCAGAGTCAATTGTAACAGTATAGTCAGTCTTTATTGCAAGCTTATAGTTGAAGATAAGATCTTTTTCAACAACAGTTGCAGGAGTAACTACACCATTAACCTTGAGGCCATTAGGGCTCTTTATCTTGATGTTTTGATTAAATGAGACTTTAATTACAGCACCGGTAGTATCAACTGGCGAAGCAGAAGGTAGTTTGGCCAAAGCCACAGGTTTAATTGGAATTGTTAATGTAAACAAGTCAAAAACACTGTCCGTTCCGATAGCAAAGAAATCTTTGGTTCCGACTTTGTTTAGTTTAAAAGTCTTGTCATTAACAACCATACGGTAACTTGTTGCTGTTGTTCCGGTTTTACCATCCATTTGGAGATATTTAACACCGTTTACAAATTTAACGTATCCGTTTGCATCAGTTGCAACAGCCCAAAGTGTAGCTTGCTTCTGAGCATTTGCACTTCCCAAAGTGGTAGTATCTGCATAAGTAGCAGTAGCATCAGTTGCTAAAAGGAATTTTCCTCCCTTATTGAGCAGAAAATCTGCAGCTATAGGAGTTTTTGAAACATCAAAATTATTTAATGCTGTATTCAATGAATTGATAGCAGCCAATAACTGGTCTGCAGTTGATGCAGCATTGTCATAAACAGCTTTGGAAGCAGCAATAGCACTTGTAAGTTTTGCTTTTGAACCAGCTTTATAACCAAGGACTCCGCTTTCAGGGGTAGAACCTGACGCAAGTTTTCCAACCCATGTCAATAAATCACCAAGAACAGTAGTGTTGTATGCTTTATAATATGTTTCTTTAGTTCCGGAATTGGTTACAGAAACTTTAAAATTGTCTATTTTATAATCAAGATAAGCATTGCTGCCATTTCCTGAAGTTCCGGTTCCGTCACTGTTTGCACTTGCATTTCTGTAAGTTGCGCAACTTAATTTACTAATTGAAGTTGGTAATGCAGTTATAAAAGGAAGATTCGTAGCTGTAGCTGTTTCTCCGTTACTTGAAATAGTTATGGAAACAACCTTTTTATTTACAAAATCCAGTGTAGCCTTAATTTTGTACCAATTTGTATTAACACCAAAATTATACGCTGAAGTGGATTTACCAAATAAAGTGTTGGTATTTGCAGCTATAGCAACAAGAGGTCTGTCACGGAAAGCTCCTGAGGGATTAACTTTTGGATCAAGATTTAAACAATGCAAATGGTTTGTAACACCGGTTCCTGTCCAGTTTTCAGCATAAAAATAAAGTATTGAATTACCTGAAGCATCAGTAAAATTCATATCAACCAACTTGTTTGCTTCTGTTCCGGGATTACCGGTGAACCAGTCATACTCTATATCAACCATTGATTCAGTACCGGAAGTAGGGAAATCAACAGCAATACCACGGTTTCCACCACCACTACCTTTAACAGTTAACCAGCCGGCAGCCGGTAAAGTATCAACAGCTGCAGCGGCTGAGGCATTAATACCGGTAGTTGTTATTCCGGCATAATATTTATTGGTAGCCCAACCTGTGGGAAGAGCAACAGCCTTAGCGCCAAAAGCTTCATTAACAATATAAGTTACAGGAGTGATAACCTTTATTTCACGGAAATGAAGGCCTCCGGTTGTAGAAAATGAGGTAGTACCAGCTGCAGTTACAAGAAACTTATTCATTAATGAATCCGCAGATGTCGCATCTGCATTAAGTCTTGTACAATTCGCAGAAGCTGTCACACCTCTTGCTGTGCCTGTGCTTCCTGTCATGGTAAGCATATAAATAGTATCACCTACAAGACAATCAGGGATGTTAAGAACCAGGCCTGAACCATTTAACATCAACCTACCAGGATTGGTATTGTAGTCTATTCTGAGTTTACCGGATGCCTGAGCACCAAAGTTCAATCCTTGTAACTCACTAATCGCTATACCATTTGCTGATATATTAGAACCGGCAGCAAATGTTACTTTATTTTCGTAGCGGGTAGCCGAAGAAGGATTCCAGTTGGTAGCATCTGCTCCGAGATTAGTCAGAGTTGCCTGACTCCAACTCCTGAAATTCCAGGTCCTGTCCGCAAAAGACTTCGTCCCTACGGTTAAGAGGAGAATCAGAGTAAAAAGTAAGATTTTTTTCATAGTGAATATTTTATGGTTAAAAGTATTTAAAGCTATCATTTTTTAGCAGGGCAAGGTTACAACCCATCACGCTAGCAAAATAAAACGTTTGCAAGTAGAAGAAAGTTCAATTTTTGGCAAAAGATTTTATGATTTTGACACTAATTTTTTTTATTATCTCTTTTAGCCACGTTTTAATTATCCAAAAATATGATATTATACCGGTAAAGTTTTAGATTTATACTCGGAAGGGGTTACTCCATATTTTTGTTTAAAACATTTGCTGAAATAACGGGCATCATTCATGCCTATTTGAAAACTTACTTCAGAAACATTAAATTTACCGGTTTCAAGCAACTGAGCAGCTCTTTTAATCCTTGTTTCCTTAATAAATTCAATAGGCGAAATACCCAGGATACCTTTTAATTTATTGAAGAATACTGTTCTTCCCATACCAGCAGCTGAAACAAGCATTTCTACTGTTAATTCACTGTTGGAAATATTTTCTTCCATAAACTCCATAATCTTGTTAAGAAAAGCAGAATCCTGAGATTGTATATTATCAGGTAATTTGTAATTGTCAGATTTTGTACCAAAAATATCCTGTCTGTACTTTTCCTGAAGAGTATTTCTTTGTGTAAAGATATTGTTCACCCTGGCTTCAAGATATGCAGCACTAAATGGTTTTGTTATATAATCATCCACACCCGCATGCATACCTTCAACTTTGGCTTCCAGATCAGATTTGGCGGTAAGAATTATTACAGGAATATGACATGTCTTTTCGTCATTTTTAATTTTCCTTGTGAGTTCAAGACCATCCATCACAGGCATCATTAAATCAGTAATTACAAAATCAGGCAACAGGTTCCCAATCAGGTGCCATGCAGAAAGGCCATCAGGAGCATCAGCAACCCTGTATTTTTTTGACAAAACAGAAGTTAAAAAATTTCTTAGTTCAACATTATCTTCAACTACTAATAGTAAAGGCTGATTTTCATTACTGACTTTTTCCGGATTGTCGGTTTCATTAGAAATAATTACAGGGATCTTTATTTCAGAAGGTTCTTCTAAAATGATTACATCGTCATCATCATTAAAATGTTTATATCCCAGCTTGAACCTAACTTCAAAAGTTGAACCTGATCCTGGTTCACTTTCTACTTCAATCCTGCCTTTATGGAGGTCAACTATATCTTTAACCAGACTAAGACCTATGCCTGTTCCCGGTAATTTATTAGACACATCGTCAGAAAAAAATCTGTCAAAAAGATGCTGTAGCTTATCTTTAGCAATACCTTTACCCTCGTCAGTGACTGTTAATATTGCTTCAAGTTCTGTAACTCTTGTTGTCAGAGTCACTGTTTTACCTCCTGAGGTAAACTTAAATGCATTTGAAAGCAGATTATACACAATAGTATCATATTTCTCCCTGTCAATAAAAACTGTTGCTCCTTCAGTATTATCCTTCACAATAAACTTAATATCTCTTTCACTTGCAGTAGGTTCAAAATTTGTTGCAATCTTGGTAGTAAAAGATCCGAAAGGCGTTTCTTCCACTTTTAGTTTCATCTTTTTTTCCTGATATTTCCTGAAATCCAGCAATTGGTTTATCAACCTTAGCATTCTGTCAATATTTCTTTGTACAATTACGAGATTTGCTCTTGAGTCGGCTGAGAGTTTTGCATCCATTATAACGTGCTCCACAGGTGCAGAAATCAGGGTCAAAGGAGTCCTTAGTTCATGCGACATATCAGTGAAAAACCGGAGTTTCATGTCAGTGATCTTTTGCTCAACAGTCACCTCACTCTTTAGTTTGTATATAGTTGTAAGAAAATATAATGCAATTACAAAAACAGCAATGCCGGTAATACAATAAAACAAAATAGCCCAGGAAGTTTGCCAGAATGATGGTTTTATCACGATATCAATGCTTCTTTCATTATTCATCCAGAAACCTTCACTATTAGTTGATTTAACTCTGAAGGTATAATCTCCGGGAGATAGCTTAGTATATGTTACTCTGTTTACTTTCTGGGTTTTTATCCAATCTTTATCAACAGGATCCAGCCTGTACGAATACTGAATATTTTCGGGTGCTTTAAAATCCAATGCAGCAAATTCAAAACTGAAAACATTCTGATCGTATTTTAATACAATTTTACCAATATCATCAATATTAGCCGTAAGAGGTGAATCTTCATTATTTGCATGAATCTCACGATCAAACAGGAAGAAACGGGTGAAAACCAGTGAAGGTGTAAATGTTGCTGTTTTTACATTTGCAGGATTATAAATATAATATCCATTCATTGTTCCGGCCCAGATATTTCCGTTACTTGCAAGGAAAGATGATGATTCAGAGAATGTTACAGGATCCAAACCATAATCTTTATTATAAATATCAATGTTTCCTGTTTTTTTATCATATCTGGTTATACTGTTTTCCGAAGTAAGCCACATATAATCCTGAAAATCTTCATTTATACTAAGAATAATATCACTGGATAAACCTTGTTTTTGAGTAACGGCTTCAAATTTTGGTGTTTGTCCAAGTTTAAAATCTGATTTTAGCATATTTAATCCGCCCCCAAAGGTTCCAAACCATCTATCCCCTTTTTTGTCAATATGAATAAAATGCACATCATTGGTTCTTAAGCTCATAGCATCAAGACCTTCCTTCCTGTATTCAAAGAATTTAATTTTGGAAGGATCTCTGAACTTTGAATCAAAAGCCACAATACCATTTACAGTTGCTACCCATATTATACCATTTTCATCCTGATTCAAATCTCTTATATTACGGCATCTTTCGTATGGATAACCATCAAGACCCCTCCCATAATCAACAAAACTGAATTTGCCATTATTCTCAACAATCAAATTTAATCCGGTGCCATAGCTGCCTGCCCAAATACGTCCTTCATTATCTTCAAGCATAGCATAAAAAGAAGCGGATGATGGTCTTGATTGAATATCTTCCAGCTGATTAAATCTGGTTATTTTGTAAGACATACCATTAGACAAAGATTCTTCCAGAAGTATTATTCCTGCTCCCTTGCATGCCAGCCATATACGCCCTTTCCTGTCTGCAATAATATCATATGCAATCATATCTGTCACAGATCTTCCGGTAGAGATTTTTCCGTTCATGTTAAGGAAACCAATACTTTTACCGTTCAGGTCAGTCAATTCAATTTTACCTTCCTTATCAGCAATCCAGATTCTTTTGTGATTATCCTCGAAAATTGTTCTTACTTCAGAACCTCCCGATTTCTGTACCAAAGATTTAACTTCATTAAAAATAAAACTTGTCTGGTGAAAAGTACATTTTTCAAGTCCCGGAGATCTTGTACTCAACCATAAATTTCCATGCTTGTCATAATAGGCATTATGCATCGTATTGAAAAGTCTGATTCCGGTTTCACTATTGTCGCCAAAAAATGGTTTCAATGTTTTACTGATTCTGTCGAATTCTGAGAAACCGCCCGAACGGGGGTGAACCCAAAGTCTGTTAATATTGTCTTCAATAACAAAGAAATTAGGCTGAGTCTGAGCTAATCCAATCAACTCGTCACTCTTTGGAATAAAATGATAAAGTTTTTTTTCAGCCGAGTTAAGATAAACTACTCCGGGAGCATCAGCTTCCAGCCATATATCACCCGCCATATCCTTATAAAAGGAAATTATACTATTACTGGCCAGAGACTTGTCAACACCAACGGTAATATGGGATTTTACCCGCCCTTTTCTGTCTAAAAAATATATACCATCTCCCAGTGTAGTCAAAAGAATCTCTCCTCCCTTCAGAGCACAGATACCATTTATTGATGAAGCAGCATTTACAGATTCAAGATTGAAAGCAAGAGTAATTTTGTTATATCGCCAAAGCTTACCATTTTCTGAACCAAAATAAATAACGTCCCTTGTTTCAAGATACGAAAAAAATGCTGTTTCGTTCTGATGCTGGTGAAAATAATGCCGGGGTTCTGAAGAGCCTTGCTTATAGCACGTTATACCTTTTTCAGTCAGGAACCACAAATTGTTGTTTTTATCTTTCATAACAGATCTTACATCATCTCCAGCGAGCAAACCGTTCTCCTGACTATAGTATTTCAAAGAAATTAATGAACCATCTTCATTAATACTAACCATATAGCAACCTGCCAACGTCAGGATGCATACATTACCATCATCCAATATTACAATTTGACGGACAGGTTGATTTACCACAACATCATTTTTATCCGGACTATAAGACAGCTTCCGCAACCTTTCATCCTTGGGATTAAACCGGTAGACTTCGAAGTCATTGGTTATAATCCACAAATACCCGTGATGATCTTCGACAAGACTATTTAATCTGTTATTGGTGAAACCATTAGGATCTCCGGCTTCACCTTTGTAAACACTAAAGTGACGTCCGTCAAACTTATTCAATCCATCCCAGGTGGCAAACCACATATAACCCTTCTTATCCTGAAGGATATCCATAACCCTGTTTTGGGACAATCCGTCATCCGCCGTATAATGAGTAAAACGAATTTTTGTAATTGCAAATGATTCAATTCCTGTAAGGAAAATCAGTATCATTAAAAGGAATTGCTTCTTCATTTTTTAATCTTATTAATGTGTTTTTCCGAATTCTGACAATTCAATACAAGCCATAATAAATGGTCCCGTAGCCTTGGGGTCATCTTTCCTGACAGGCTCGCTCATATAATATTCAAAGGATCCATCACGGTATGGATTACCCCCAAGTCCTGCCACACTACAAGTCTTTGTTATACTGAGAGTACCGTCAGGGTTACTTTCGATAAAGTTTTTCATGAAACCATTAAAAGCTTTATTGGCATATTTCATGTAAGTTTTATCTAAATAACCATTATTACATCCTTTTACAAAAGCATATATAAACATCGCGGAGCATGAAGACTCAAGATAATTTCCATCTTTCTTTCTGTCCTTAAGATCAAGCAACTGGTACCATAAACCGGTTTCAACATCCTGATATTTAATAATAGCATCACATAGATTTCTGTAGATACTTAAAACTTCACATCTTCCGGGGTGATATAACGGAATAAAATCAAGGGCATCAACAAGGCTCATCATATACCATCCTACGCTCCTGCCCCAGAAATTATGAGATTTCCCGGTATTTTTATCACACCACGCCTGCTGTTTACTTTCGTCCCAGGCATGAGTATACAATCCTGTTTTTTCATCAAAAGTTCTTTTTGCAACAAGTGTTATTTGTAGTATAACATCATCCATCGCTCTTTTGTTATTAAAATTTACAGAATATTCGGCTAAAAAAGGAGTTGCCATATATAGTCCGTCAAGCCACATCTGATATGGATAAACTTTTTTATGCCAGAAACCGCCTTCTGATGTTCTGGGCTGATTAATCAACTGATCATAAAGATACTTTTGAGCATTAAGATATTTTTCATCACCAGTTTTCTTGTTTAACCGGAACATAATCTTGCCTGGTGTAATATAATCCAGGTTATAATTATCTTTTTTGTAATTCAGACCAACCGACCCATCTTTATTTAAAGCAGTATCAGCATATTGTCTGACATAGTCGAAATAATTTTCTTTTTCTGTTACATCATATAAATCCAAAAGAGCTTTGCAGACGACTCCATGAGTGTAGTTCCATCTAGGAGTTTTAGAAAAATCTATCATCCAGCCTTCAGGATTTCTTTTCATTTCAGAATCAGCAACCTTACACGCTAAAGTCAAATAATTATCTTTAGCAGAGACTATACATTCATTAAAAGTGGTAACAAGAATTACAGCAAATAATATTTTAACAGACAACTTCATTTCTAACGTACTTTATTTACATAAGGGCAATTCAAACAGCATCCCCCGGATTTCACTTAATACTTACTATGCTAAGAGGATTCCAGTCTCCAAATACATTCTTTATGTTTATTGATTTTGCTTCTTTTTTGCCAAGCTGATTGCTCCATACAACACGCCTGGAAAAATCGGATCCGGGGCCATAATTCATAAATTCAGAATATCTGACAGTCTTTTCATTTTCAGGATTCCGCCAGTTTTCCCAGCCTTCAGGCAAAATTTCAACAGGCAGATCACAATTCATAAAAACAGTCATGGCATATCTTCGCCATGGTCTGCCCAGGTACATTTTTTTCACATTTGAGGCAACAGTTATCCTGCAATTATTAAAGATGAAACCATACTTAATATTTACAGGAGTCGATGCGGCCGTAATATATGAATCTCTTTTACAGTTAATTACACAATCATCAAACCAGGCAGTCGAAGGGCCGAAAATGAAGTCAGTGGTACCATCGATGTAACAGCCTGAAAAAAACATCCTTGCTCCTTCACGACCAAGATAAATCGTATCCTGATTCCCAAGTATTTTGCAATTCACAATACATATTCTGTCTCCTTCGACATGTAGAGATACAGCCTGCCCAAGCTGTGGGGCATTATTCTGAATAGTCAGATTTTTTAAAATGATATCATTGCCCTGAATTAAAAAAGTATAAGACTTGAATGTACCCATTTTATCAATGTTGGCGTGATCATCCCAGGTTATAATTGTACTGTCCCTGTCTTCACCAACAAGAGTAAGCTCGGTTTTGTGAGTTGGTAAAACGATTTTTTCTTTATAAATACCTTTTTTTATAAAAATAACGGTCCTCCCTTCAGGACGGAAATCTCTTACGGAACTTATTGCTTTTTGAACACTGACAAAATCGCCACTGCCATCAGCAGCAACAAGAATATCATACTCTTTTGCTGAAACACTGACTGTTATTATTAAAAATAAAAGAAACAAAAATCTATGCATTTGATATATTTATTAAAATAGCAGAAAAAAAGTTTAAATACTTATCCCCAAAACAAAAAAAGCGCCATCCTGGCCTGTAAGTTTTGGCAAATCAGCTTTCACAGGATTAAAAATCAAACTGCCCGAAACCGGCAATTCATAATTACCAATCAGAATATTTTTTATTGCTTTAAATTCCAGATTTACAATGCTGAATTTATCATTATAAATGCCATTCCATGGTGTTAAACCGGCCGTTAATTCACAATCAATATCTCCTGATTTAAAAAACCATGTCAAGCCCGCATAACTTGAGAAGTTATCATCATTAAAGACATAAGTGGTCCATTGTAATCTGAATGGAATTTTTTCCTGAAAATCATATTCAAGTGAAATTTCTCCGGTATGATTATTTTTCCAGTCTCCAAAATAAGACTTGTTTTCCCAATCAAAAAAATAATCTGTGTAAGTCAGAGTGAATCCGGAAAAAGAATAAGCCAAATAAAAATCAAGCTCTGTATTATACCTATCCTGAATATCAACAGATGACCATGAACCTAATGTCATGCCTTTATATGAATATTCCATATATGGTTGAATACTTATGCCCCCGACTCTTTGACCACGCCAGATATATGAACTGACAAAATCACTTCCTAAATCAAGTCCGGCGGCGCGTGAAGGAAGACAAACAAATAACAGAAATGAAATCAGAAATAATGATCTCCTGAAGAACTTCATTTTAAAATTGTTTTTTCATGTATTAAACTACTTATGCAAATATATCTAAAAAAGATTTCAAAGAGCATTTTCAGGCTAAATGATATTTGTCCCTGTATTCTGTTGGTGTCATATTATATTTTTGCTTAAAACACTTACTGAAATATCTTGAATCATTCATTCCAACCATATATGTAATTTGAGATATCGTATATTCACCAACTTCGAGAAGCTGGGCGGCCCTTTTAATTCTAACCTCTCTTATATATTCATTCGGGGAAAGTCCGGTAAGACTCTTAAGTTTGTTAAAAAATACTGTTCTTCCATATCCGGCAAGAGTACATAACTGATCGACAGTAAAATTCCCGTTTGATATATTGCTTTCCATTACAGATATCAGCCTCTCCATAAACTCATCATCTCTTTTATGAGCCTTTGGCATAGGTACATTTATCTCAATATTTTCAGGTGAAACCAGCAAATTATCCCTGTAATAAGTCTGCATGCGATTTCTCTGTTCAAGCATATTATGAATCCTGGCCTCAAGAAATGCTGCACTGAAAGGCTTTGTTATATAATCATCAGCACCCATATCCAGACATTCAAGCTTGGTTTCAAGATTTGCTACAGCTGTAAGAACTACAACCGGTATATGGCATGTTCTGTCATCATTTTTTACAAGCTTTATAAACTCTTTACCCGTCATACCGGTAAGCATGAGGTCTGTCAGAATGAAATCAGGCATCAGACTTTGAGTCATTTCCCAAGCTTTTGTACCATCTGATGTTTCTGCAACTCTGAATTTTCTACCCAGCACTGTCCTGAGAAAATCACATAAGTCCTTATTATCTTCAAGTATCAGAACCATCTGTGAATCTTCAGATAATGAATTAGGAACATCGGGATGATTTTCACCGGTTACATTCGCATTAGTAATATTAAAAGTCCCGCTCACATTGTCATCAATAATGAAATCAACATTATCTCCGAAATGGCCGGCTCCAAGTTTGAAACGCACTTCAAAAGTAGTGCCTTCTCCGGGTGTACTGCTAACATTTATTGAAGCCCCATGTAAGGAAACGAGCTCCTTTACAAGAGATAATCCAATACCAGTACTCCTTCTTGAAGCATCAAATGATTCATCAACTGAAAAGAATCTTTCAAATATTCTCGACTGTAATGATTTTGAAATGCCGATACCTTCATCAGAAACTCTGATAATCGCTTCATTATCTGTCACAAGAATATCAACTACAATCGATTTACCTCCCGGCGTAAACTTAAATGAGTTTGAAACCAGATTAAAAATAATTGTATCAAGTGCGTTTTGATCCAGCCAGACCAGGACGCCACCACTATTATCAACGATTCTGAAATCAATATTCTGCTCTCTGGCAATTTCTTCAAAATGAGAACAGCTCTTTCTTACGCAATCAGCAAGTAATGTCTCTTCAATCCTCAACCTTAAATTATTATACTGCAATTTTCTGAAATCAAGTATCTGATTGAGCAATCTGATCATCCTTTCTGTGTTCTTCTGAACTATCTGAAGTTGGTTTCTGACAGGTTGAGACAAATCTTCATTATTGATGATATTTTCAACTGGTGAAGAAATCAATGTAAGCGGAGTCCTGAGTTCATGGGATATATCCGTAAAAAATCTTAGTTTGAGGTCTGTCATCTTTTGTTCAAGAATGAC
>CAZCPI010000037.1:1740-17436 GCA_964500535.1 uncultured Bacteroidales bacterium | reverse complement strand
AAATGGCGTATTTATGAGATTGTACTTCAGGGTGATACTAAAGGAAATCCGTTTACTGATGTACAATTAAGTGCCAAATTCACAAATGGTGATCAGGTTAAAAATGTTACCGGATTTTATGATGGTAAAGGGATTTTTAAAATCCGCTTCATGCCTCAGGATAAAGGTGTCTGGACTTATGTCACTTCCAGCAATTTAAAGAAGCTGAATAATAAGAAAGGTAAGTTTGAATGTATCCCTAACACAGAAAAAAATCATGGACCGGTCGTTGTAAAGGAAACCTATCATTTCGCTTTTTCTGATGGTAAACCCTACTACCCTTTCGGAACAACCTGTTATGCCTGGGTTCATCAGGGTGACAGTCTGGCTGAGCTGACTTTGAAGACACTTTCAAACGGGTATTTCAACAAAATGCGTATGTGTATCTTCCCAAAGGATTATGACTGGAATATAAAAGAACCTCTAATGTATCCTTTTGAAGGTAAGCCGTTGACTGATTGGGATTATACCAGATTTAATCCTGCTTACTTCCGGAATATCGAAAAAAGGATTGCTCAACTGGATTCGCTTGGCATTGAAGCTGACCTGATTGTGTTTCATCCGTATGATCGCTGGGGTTTCAAAAAGATGGACAGGAAGACGGATGATTTGTATATCAATTATATAATTGCACGATTTGCTGCTTACAAGAATGTCTGGTGGAGCATGGCTAATGAATATGATTTCATGAAGGAAAAGAAAACGGAGGACTGGGATCATTTCATTCAGGTATTTGCAGCTAATGATCCGTACAATCATCTTCGCAGTATTCACCATGGTTCTGTGATGTATGACCACAATAATCCTTTGCTTACACATGCCAGTATTCAAAATGAAGATACTTATCGAGCTAAAGAGCTGAGGGTCAGGTTTAAGAAGCCTGTCATATACGATGAATGCCGTTATGAGGGCAACATTAACTGGTCATGGGGCAATCTGACTCCCGAAGAAATGGTAAATAAGTTTTGGCGTGGTTTCACCAATGGTGGTTATGTTGGTCACGGTGAAACCTATCTTACTGAGAATCCGGTAAATTGGGGTAATAAATCTGATGCAGAAATGTGGTGGTCAAAAGGCGGAATCCTCAGGGGAAAGAGCCATGAAAGAATTAAATTTTTGAAAGGTATTATTGAAAATGCACCGGGATACCTGTCTCCCGTTTCAAATTTTGACAGCTGGATGCCCTATTCTGCCGTTGGCTACAAGGATGAGTACTTTCTGAATTATTACAACATGGACCAACCCTGTGCTCAGATTGTAAAGTTGCCGGCTGACTCAAAGTACAAAGTTGAAATCATCAATGCATGGGAAATGACCATCAAAACGATAGAAGGTGAGTACAGTGGAAGATGCCTTATCCAACTACCCCAAAAACCATTCACCGCATTGCGAATAACTAAAATAAAGAAATAAATATCCTTTTTTATGATGGAAGATTTTGATGAATATATTCGTCAGGGCGAACCCTCACAAAAGGAGAAAAGCCGGATTTGGCAAACTGCTATAGGTCTGCAGCAGGTTGACGGCCTGACACCTTCTGCATATCTTATCGAAACCGCTAAAGAAAACATTGAAGGAAAGATTAATATCGATGAAGTTAAATACCGTATCGACAGTTATTACAAACAGCAGATTGAACTAAAAACAATATATAGCGCACGTACTGAAGAAGCAGACAAGGTTTCCGCTAATATTACCGAAATTCTATCTGAGAAAACTTTTAAGTTTAGTCCTGCTGAACTTCTGTCTATTCATAAACGTCTGTTTACAGGTGTTGGGAATATAACTGTTAAAGTTGGTGTAATTCGTGATTTTAATATAACTAAATCGGAATGGGTTTTAAATGGGAAAACGGTTTATTATGCTTCTTCTGACAATATTAAAGAAACACTTGACTATGATTTCAGACAAGAAAAAGAGTTCAATTATAAAGGACTTTCAAAGCGTGAAATTGTAGAGCATATTGCAAATTTTATTTCAGGGTTGTGGCAAATTCACGCTTTTGGTGAAGGTAACACCCGGGCAATCGCCGTTTTCGCCATTAAATATCTGCGTTCTTTTGGTTTCGAAGTTCAAAATGACATGTTTGCCAAACATTCATGGTATTTTCGGAATGCTCTTGTCAGAGCCAATTTCAATGATTATAAAAACAAAGTTTATTCTACTTCTGAATACCTGATGCAATTCTTTGGTAATTTATTACTCGGTGAGAATAATGAATTAAAAAACAGATATTTGAGAGTTGAGGATATTAGCGACAATAAAGTAGAAGAGAGTGTTCCAACAAAAGCTAAAGAAGGTGGTCAGGAAGTTAGTTCTGGTGGTCAGAAAAGGTGGTCAGAAAAGATGGTCAGACTAATTAATCTGATTATTGAGAAACCGGGAATTACCAGAAAAGAAATGTCTGAAGCATTAAAAATAAATCCATCTGCTGTGCAAAAACATTTGGAAAAGCTGAAAAGTGAAAGCATTATTACCCGTGAAGGTTCTGATAAAAAAGGAATTTGGAAAGTGATGAATTCGCCAGACACTATCTGACGAATTTAGTTTATCAGACTTTTTAAAATTGATGATTTGCACTTTTTGTGAACCAAATCGGTAAATTGATGCTACTTTTGCATAATCTTTTTACGCTCCCGAAAATATATTAACGGGAACACATTATTTAGGTTTTCAGACTAATTACTTCTTATGAGGTATTTATAGTCTTATTCTATTAGGTTTTTAAGTAAGATTATATGGATCAAAAAGGATCACCATTAGCATTAGGTACTGATAGTATCTGGCGTTTGCTGCTGCAATATGCGATACCATCAGTAATCGCAATGACAGCATCATCGCTTTACAATATCATTGACAGTATTTTTATCGGACAAGGTGTTGGGCCGCTGGCAATCTCGGGATTAGCCATCACGTTTCCATTAATGAACCTTTCTGCTGCTTTCGGCACATTAGTTGGCGTTGGTGCTGCAACTTTAATGTCTTTGAGGCTTGGTCAAAAAGATTTTTCCACGGCAAATCAGATTTTGGGAAACTCTTTCGTTTTAAACATTCTCTTCGGATTAATATACACAGTAGTAGTACTCGCATTTTTGGATCCGATATTATATTTTTTCGGAGCCAGCAGTCAAACTATCGACTATGCCCGTGAATATATGATAGTAATTTCATCAGGAAATTTCATAACACATTTATACTTCGGACAAAATGCAATGCTGAGGGCAACCGGTAATCCTAAGAAAGCCATGTACCTTACTTTTGGTTCAGTCATAATCAATATTATACTGGCACCACTTTTCATTTACGGTTTTAAATGGGGAATAAAGGGAGCAGCACTTGCCACCATTATTGCTCAGGCTTCCATGCTGATAGTTCAAATCAGAATGTTTAGTAACAAGGACAGTTTTATCCGTCTCCAAAAGGGCATTTTTAAGTTGAAACGTAAAATTATTTTTGATTCTTTATCTATCGGCATGGCTCCGTTTCTTATGAATGCGGTTTCATGTGTAATAGTTATTATTATTAACCAGGGACTTATCAGATACGGAGGTGACTACCATGTTGGAGCATATGGTATAATCAATCGGGTTGCTTTCTTATTTGTAATGATAATCATGGGATTAAATCAGGGAATGCAACCGATAGCCGGTTATAATTATGGTGCAAAACAAATCGATCGCGTGAATAAAGTATTGAAATACACCATACTTTTGGCTACTTGTGTTGGAACAACAGGTTTTTTGGCCTGCGAAATATTCCCGCATGCGATTGCATCTGTTTTTACTACTGACCAGACATTAATTGATCTTGCGGTACCAGGTTTACGACTTGTTTTTATGTTCTACCCTATTGTTGGTTTCCAGATGGTAACAGCAAACTTCTTTCAAAGTATAGGTTTGCCAAATAAAGCTATATTTATGTCCTTATCCCGTCAATTAATCTTTTTATTGCCCGGGTTGTTGATACTGCCACATTACTTTGGAGTTAATGGTATTTGGTACAGCCTTCCTGTAGCCGATATACTATCCAGCGTGATTTCCGGCACTTTACTTGTAATGCATTATAAAAAATCCACAGTTAAATTTTAAAATTACTTTTCAAACCTGATATCATGGACGCGAACTACATTATTAATATCGGAAGACAGCTTGGAAGCGGTGGCCGTCAGATAGGCGAAATACTGGCTTCAAAACTTGATATATCGTTTTATGATAAAGAACTGATACAGATCGCTTCTCAGGAAAGTGGACTGGGCAAGGAGTTCTTCGAAAAGTTTGATGAAAAAAACAGTCACAGCATCTTTGGAGGATTATTTGGTTTTCGGGGCACTTTCACAGAAGAGCAGTATTCAAACAGTTATCTTAATAACGAAACTCTTTTCAAAATTCAGAGTGACGTTATCCGCAAACTGGCAGAGGAACAATCATGCATTTTCGTTGGTCGCTGTGCTGACTATGTTCTTAAAGACAATCCTCTCTGTTTGAACATTTTTATAAGTGCTGACATGGATGACCGCATTAAACGTGTTGCTGAAAAGGAAAATATGCCGGTGAACAAAGCTAAAGACCTCATTGAAAAAACTGACAAGAAACGTGCAGCATACTATAATTATTACAGCAACAAAATCTGGGGAGCAGCTGACTCGTATCATCTGTGCATCAATTCCTCTTATCTTGGGATTGATGAAACCGTGAATTATATCATTCAATTAATAGACAAGAAATTCGGGAAATAACAGGAATAAGATTGTAATTAACTTTTTGATTCATAGTTACGAACTATCAAATACAGAAAAGTCCCTGTAGTGTGGAGCACAGGGACTTTTCATCATAAAGGGGCAGACTTTTTAATATATTTTCTGCCTCGGGTTATCGGGGTGAGATAACCCTGGATATTACAGACTAAATGGTGACGTCTTTACAAATAGCCTGTAATCTTTTATCATTCCGGGTTTGTTTGCTTCTGCCCTTGGCATATACATCAAACCTGTTATCGAAATATCAGTACCAAGGTCAATGACGACCTGATGTGGAAAATCCGGTTGCGTCAATGAATATGCTGTATGCCAGAAAGTTGATTCCTGCAGGTCAAAGATTTTTTCTGCATTATTGTTGGCATCAGTAACTTCTTCGCTGTCAGCATACAGTATTTTCCAGTTATCTCTTGATATTTTCTTCCCGTCTGCTCCAAGCACTTCAAGCTCAGCAATAGAAGCGTATTTGTCATTTCCATGTGATGAAAGGGCCTCGATACAGATATATCTGCCCTTTACTTCTTTTCCGAATGATACTGTCTTCCAGCCATTACCCGGAGCAAAACTTCCTGTCAGCAGTGGAGTTTCATTGGAAAGATCAATATTTTGTCCGCCTTTTCTGTGGGTTGCAGCTTCAGGTACGCGAAGCATATCAAGTATCGGTTGCCTCAAACCTGCAAGTACAGGTTTCTCAGGACCTTTAATATCAAATACAACTACTTCGTTTTTGCCTTTTTTGAGCCAGCATCCCGGTACATATAGTGTCTGTTGAGGACCTATTTCCCAGAATCTTCCGATTTCGTGTCCGTTAATCCAAACTAGTCCTTTACCCCATGTTCTCATATCAAGGAAAGTATCTCCCACCTTGTCAAGCATAAAATATCCGCGAACATAACCGGGAGTATATATATGTCCTTTCATATACTTACGGCCTTTAACATAAGAATATTCAGAAGGGAATCCATGAAAGTTCCAAGCTTTTACAATCTCACTCTTGTCTCCGTTAATAAGCTCGACCTTTTTGGTAATACCTTTGTAATCTTTGATTGCCTTGCTGAAATTTATACGTCCCATACCTTCAACGAGGATATCAAGTCTTGAATTTTTAGAAATTGAAGGTATTACCACATTGGTTTCACCCTTACGACGGTCGAGGGTCGCGATTTTTTTACCTTCAAGCCAAACCTGAGCCCAGTCGTGAGCTTCAACCTTAAGCACTTGTTGTTTATCGCAGGCTTTAAGAGTAGTGCTGTATAATCCTGTACCCCATGCAAAGTCGTAGTCTTCAAATGGTTGTGCATCTTCGGTTGAAACCGGGTTTGTTAAATCGTAGAATATTGGAGAAGATTCCGTTAGTTCAAACTCTGGTATTGATATGGTTGGGATAGAGTCCGGTATCTGTGAAAGGGTTTCACCCTCAGGTAGATACTTTCTTAGAAGGCTTTGTAACTCGAAAAACTTCGGAGTTGTACGACCATATTCATTTATTGGAGCATCATAATCGTATGAGCTGCACATTGGTGAGAAACCGGGAGAGTTTGCTCCTCCCCATCTGCCGAATGTGCTTCCTCCGTGCGTCATATAAAGACTGAATGAAATATTGCGGTCAAGCATATCTCTGATGCCGTCAACCATGGCTTTAGCATCTCTTGTCTCATGTTTACGTCCCCAGTTGTCGAACCATCCTGACCAGAATTCGCTGCACATAAGTGGAGTTTCAGGTCTGAGCTTTGATAATTCGGCAAATTGTGCATCTATATTGGCTCCTGTACCGAAATTTACAGTCCAGAGTAAATCATCCAATGCATTATTCTTGAAGTTTGAGCTCCAGTCACACTGGAATAACGGCACTTCGTTGAAACCTGAAGCTTTTACCATATCCCTGACCATAGCGACATATTTTTTATTTACATCGTATGAGCCGTATTCGTTTTCAACCTGAAACATTATTATGTTGCCACCTCTTGTAATTTGCTGGTCAGCAAGCTGTTTACCAAGTTCTTTCATAAAGATGCCGCAGCGTTCAATGAAATAAGGATCTTCAGTACGCAGATTTATATCTTTCTTTTTGAGAAGCCACCAGGGAAGCCCCCCCATCTCCCACTCTGCACACACATATGGACCGGGTCTTACAATTACATAAAGTCCGTTCTTTTGGGCAAGACGGCAAAACTCTGCAACATCTTTCTGACCTTTAAAATCAAATTGACCCGGTTTCTGCTCGTGATAATTCCAGAAAACATACATGCAGACTGTGTTCATACCAAGAGCCTTGCACATTTGCATACGTTGTTCCCAGTATGCTTTTGGAATTCTCGGATAATGTAGTTCGGCAGCTTTGATGATAAATGGTTTCCCGTTAAGGAGAAAAGTATTTTTCCCTGCTGCAAAAGTCCCTTTTCCGGCAATCTGAGTCGATTGAGTTACAACTTTTGAAGATTTTTTTGCATTGACCGAGGCTTGTAACATGGTTTGTGCTGAAAGCACTGTTACAAATGCAGTTATCAATGCCCATTTTAAGTGTTTACTATGCATAAATTGTAGTAAAATGATTAAGGAAAGGATTTAGACTATTCCTGATTAATTTGGTTTAAAAGCAGCGCAAATTAGCAATTTCTACCTTTTTGCAACTCCAAAATAAAATCAAATAAGGGGAATATGAGTTTTTTAGTCATATTCCCCTTGTCGTAAAAATTGCCGTTTGTGTATTATTTCCCGGATTTTTTAACCATTAGTCCGTACGAAAGCACTACGATGAAGCAAATAAACGGAACAATATAAGAAAGATTTATACTTCCTGTAGAATCTGAAACAAATCCCTGTAGGGGCACCAAAACTGCACCTCCCAGTATTGCCATGATAAGTCCCGAAGCTCCGATCTTGGCATCATCTCCAAGTCCGTCCAGCGCAAAACCATAAATGGTCGGAAACATCAACGACATGAATACTGATATTGTTACGAGACAAACTACAAGGAACATACCAGATCCAAGTATCACTCCGGCTGTAGCAGCCAGAGCTATCAAAGCTGCAAATATTATAAGTTTTGAAGCTTTTATAAATCGCATCAATGCTGTAAAAATAAATCTGGCCACAGTAAATACAGCCATAGAAATCAGAAATATTGTAGCAGCATTTTTTTCATTCATACCCAGTTCCTGCATTACTATTCTGATAGTGAATGACCAAACACCAATCTGGGCACCTACATAGAAGAATTGTGCGACAACACCCCATTTGTAAATCTTGTTTTTAAATAATCTACCAAAAGTTTTACCTACCTGCAGGGATTTGTCAGAGTCTGAGTTTTTAGGCATTTTCAGGAATAACATTATGAAGAATATTACTACAAGGAAAATTCCAATAGAAAGATATGTAGTTGTAATTGAATTAAGTTCAGTCGTTTGAATAGACTTGAGTTGTTCAGCAGACATCCTTGCTCTTTCTTCTGCTCCTGCCTGATGCAGGTTGCCAAGTATCATATACTGACTTATCAGAATTCCTGTTATAGCTCCGACAGGATTAAATGACTGTGCAAAATTAAGCCTTCTTGTCGCGGTTTCAGGTGAACCCATGCTAAGAATATAGGGATTTGCAGTGGTTTCAAGGATAGAGCAGCCACCTGCAAGAACATATATCGCAACAAGATATTGCCAGTACTGCCCGGTTTGACCTGCAGGATAATAAAGCATTGCTCCGGCAGCATAAAGACCTAGACCAAGTAAAACGCCCCATTTGTAAGAAAATCTTTTTATAAAGAGCGCAGCTGGTAAAGCGAAACAAAAATATGCACCATAGAAGGCCATTTGAACAAATGATGTCTGCAAATCAGACATACTCATGATCTTCTTGAATGCTGCAAGCATTGTGTCATTAAGGTTATTGGCAACTCCCCAGAAGAAAAACAGACTGGTCACCAATATAAAAGGCAGGAGCATACTCTTGCCATTAAGTCGCATAAACGAATTTTGTGGTTTCATAGATATAGATTTATTCAGGTATTACGGTCAGGAAATTCTTTCTCTTAGTGCTTTTTCTTTATCAGAATTCCAGTAACCGCAATCGAGCTCCATAAATACAGATGTATAAGGATAGAGACAATTGGTTTTTAATACAAGTACATTAAAAAGTCTGGAGGCCTCATCAAGTTTTGTGAATATTTCATCATGCGGTATAACCTGAACATCGTTTTTAGAAAGTACCTGAGTCAGACCACTTTTGAAACTATCCACTCCTTTACACAAATCATCGCGCATAAAAAGTAATTCTTTGTCTGTATAGACAGTCGGTTTTGTATGTTTCTGTTTTTTAATGGATTTCAGGACAAACTTGAGTACATCAAGCAGGTCCTCATCTGTATATATGGTTTCAATACCTGCAGCACTCTGTAACGGATATGCTTTATCTACAACAAGTATCCAGTTCCTGTGGCCAAGCAAAGGCAAAGTCTCGTTAAATTTTTTAATCCAGTTCATAGTTTTCGTTTTTAATGAATGCCGCACGTTTCACAGTGCGGCATCCAAAAGTATGATTATTTTATTTCTTCATCAAAACAGATAGCGACTTTACCACATTTACCTTCAGCCATAAGTGCGAAACCTTCGTCAGCTTTATCCAAAGGAAATCTGTGTGTAATCAGGTCTTCAGGGTGAATACCCCAGCGTTCAATTCTTTCGACAAGCTCTTCCATTCTCCAGATATTTGTAACCCATGAACCATAAATGGCTTTTTGATCGTGAATGATATCAGGACTCGGATTGAACTCACATGTACCGCCTTCGCCAATGAACACGATTTTACCCCATTTGCGAGCGGCTCTTATTGCAAGCTGACGTCCGTAAGTATTACCAGAGCAGTCAACTGAGCGTTCAACACCGTTGCCTCCTGTAGCCTGCATAATTTTGGAATGTGCATCTGCATCTGACATGAATACCATATCGCAAAGACCTTTTTCCATTGCTATATCCATTCTTTCCTTAACAGTATCCACACCGATTACTTTGTTTGCACCCATTGCCTTTGCGAGCATAGCAGCCGCAAGACCAACAGGACCAAGACCAACTACAAGTACAGCATCATTACCACATATACCAATTTTTTCAAGACCTTCATATACTGTGCCGAAACCACATGCAATCTGAGCTCCGTCTGAATATGTAAGTGAGTCCGGAAGTAATACAAGATCTTTCTCTTCTGCAAGCAGATATTCCGCCATGCCGCCGTCTCTCTGCCACCCGTAAGCTCTTCTGTAAGGGCTTGTACAGCTAATCATATAGCCTCTTCTGCAATCGTTGCAAACTCCGCAACCTGATATATGGTAAACCACTACCCTGTCACCTTCTTTAAATCTTCTTAAACCGGGTCCGCATTTGATAATTTGTCCGCTTGGTTCATGTCCACAGATTTTATCCTGATAACCTTCAGGACCTTTGCCAAGATGTTCTCTGTAAATAGCCCTGATATCACTACCGCAAATAGTTGAAGATTTCATTTTAATCAGGACTTCTCCGTGTCCGGGTTCCGGGATTACTACATCCTTGAATATTACTGTGCTGTCTCCGGGCAAATATGCCGCTTTCATTGTTGCCATAATTGTATATAAATTAAATTAACCTGCTATTGTGCCGTCTTCATCCCAAAGGTCTCTCCAGTCTCTGGCTGAAACCCACGTGAAAACCTGACCTTTAATAAATCGATTGTTTTTGTTTAGTCCTTTGATTTGAATCATTTCCTCAGCTGTCAAAGGATCTTCTACTACAGCTCTCAGATTTGACATGAATTTTTCCGGTTTCACCGAGAATGGTATTGGAATTTGTCCGTTTTGTGCTGCCCACTTGATACAGATAACTGCCGGATGGACTTCATGTTTTTTTGCAATTTCAACTATTACCGAATCCTCAATAGGAACAGTATCTTCCGGCGTTTTGTCTCTTTCTGGACGGCCCGGTGAACCTACAGGGCAATATCCAATAGCTCTTATATCATTTTCTGCAAGGAATTTGAAAAGTTCAGGTTGCTGGAAGTGAGGATGCATTTCCATTTCATTAACAACCGGTTTGATTTTGCAATCCCTGAGCAACAATTTCATTTTTGGTATTGTCATGTTCGAAGTACCAATATTCTTGGCCAGACCCATTTCTAACAGTTGCTCCATTTGCGCCCATGTCTTCATATAGTTTTCATGGATGTACGGAACTGCGTGAGGATCTCTCGAGTCAACTGTAACCCCCTGAGCATGATGATTAGGAAAAGGCCAGTGTACCAGATACAAATCAACATAATCAAGCTGCAGATCTTCAAGCGATTTTTTGCATGATTCAATGACCTGATTATGCATGTTGTTCCAAACCTTGGATGTAATCCACAAATCTTCTCTTTTGATTACTCCTTCTTCGAAAAGCTCTTTAAGAGCAAAACCTATTTCTTTTTCATTGCCGTAAACCGAAGCACAGTCAATATGTCTGTATCCAAGTTTAACTGCTTGTTTAACTGCGGCTGCGACCTGATCAGCTGAGTAATTGTCTGAACCGAATGTTCCTAATCCAACTACAGGAATCTCAGCACCATTGTACAATTTTACTTTTGGGACCTGCACCGGATCCACCGGTATTAAAGTATCGTTCTTCATATATTAATTATTTTAAGATTCTCCAAAAATGCATCTTATCAGGTTCAAATCTAAACGCCGCAAGCGGCGGGGAATGCTCGCAACGAAGTTGAAAACTGATGCATTATTACTATGCAAAAATAGATTTCAAAGGAAACAAAGATTAATGATATTTCTGTATTCAATAATATAAAACCGTCAAAAAAAGTTTTAAATATACTGATAAACAAAGCAAACATATTTTTGCCGGACAAAACTATTCCGACATCCTGAAAAAAACAGGCACGGTATATCGCGTAAAGGTTGGAAAGCCCGGTAAAAAAAGCAATTACTTTATCAGCATAAATAAGGATGGACTCATTACTACCGAAGATGCACCATTGAAAAGCGTACAAAACATAAGGGTGTTTCAGAAAAATCCGAAACACCCTTAAAATTTTATTTATCTACAGGTTTACTTGTAGAGCGGTCCAAATGTCTGGCAGGCTCTGTAATCAGATCCTTCTGCATCCATTCCAAAGGCATTCCATGTTGCCGGACGGAAAATCTTATCAGCTTCAACGTTATGCATGCAAACCGGGATTCTCAATATTGACGCAAGCGTAATCAGGTCAGCACCAATGTGGCCATAACTTATAGCTCCATGATTTGCACCCCAATTATTCATCACACTGTAAACATCTTTAAACTGTTGAGTCTCGTTAAGTCTTGGTGCGAACCAGGTTGTAGGCCATGTCTTATCTGTTCTTAAGTTTATAACTTCATGAACTTCAGCAGGCAAATCGACTGTCCAGCCTTCAGCTATCTGCAACACGGGGCCTAATCCTTTGATTCTGTTTATGCGCAGCATCGTCACAGGCATTCCGCCTTTAGAAAGGAAATTAGAGGAGAAACCTCCTCCGCGGAAATATCCCTGATCTGCAGGATACCAGGTCGTTGCATCAAGACATTTTAATACTTCCTCTTCCGTTATTTCCCAGAATGGTTTCATCACAGGATTACCTGAAGCATCACTTTGCTGACCGGTGGCATCCAGACATGTTGCACCTGAATTGATAAGGTGGATTATCCCGTTTGCTGCATGACCTTCCATTTTATATCCGGTAACACGTTCAACTGCCTCAGGGCTCCAGAATGTTCTGACATCCGAAAATATCGAAGCTGTATTTGTCAGCAAATGCCCGAATAGCATAGAAACACCATTTAGTGAATCGTTTTCAGTTGCAAGAACGAATGCTTCGCGTAAACCGTTCCAGTCAAATGAAGAACAAAGAAGGGCTTCACTATAATCACCGTTAGGCATAAAGTCAGTCCACTGACGTTGACCCTGGAATCCGGCTGCAATAGCATTATGTCCCAAAGCTTCTTCGGCGAAACCTAAATCTTTAAGTTTGGGATTGCCAATCATAAGATCACGCATGATAATCGTCATCTTAACAACATACTCCCAGTCTTTTTCTTTTTGTTCAGCACTGCTCTTTTTATCAGGCGCATTGAAGTCTGTACCTTCATTTACTTTGCAGTATTTTTCAGTCCAGGTCATTGCTTTGGCAAACTCTTCTTTATCATATATACCTTTTTCAACTCGTCTGATAATCTCAACTTCATCCACAGCCTCAACACGTATACCAAGATAATCCTGGAAAAAGTCGTGGTCTACTACTGATCCGGCTATACCCATACACTGACCTCCAATACCAAGATAAGACTTGCCTTTCATCATTGCTACTGCAAGTCCGGCTTTGATAAACCTTAGTATTTTTTCTTCAACATCTGCAGGGATACTTGTATCAGTTGAATCCTGTACATCATGTCCGTAAATACCGAATGCCGGAACACCTTTTTGTGCGTGACCGGCCAGTGCAGCAGCCAGATAAACAGCACCCGGACGTTCCGTACCGTTGAAACCCCAGATAGCTTTAGGATAGTATGGATTTAAATCTATGGTTTCTGTGCCATAACACCAGCATGGAGTTACAGACAATGTCAATCCCACACCTTCTTTTTCGAATTTTTCAGCACAGGCTGCTGCCTGTGGAACTCGTCCTATCGTCGTATCGGCAATAACACATTCGACAGGTGTTCCGTCAGGATAACGAAGTTTGGATGAAATCAGATTAGCGGCGCTTTTAGCCATATTCATAGTCTGATCCTCCAGACTTTCGCGGACCCCTCCCTGACGTCCGTCAATTATTGGTCTTATGCCAACTTTTGGATATTTGCTCATTGTAATGTCTATATATTTTATTGATATTTAGCACTTTGCTTTACAAAGTACAAGTCTCTGAACTGTGCTGCACTGTGCTGATTGTCTTAACAAAGATACAGCAAAGTGCAGAATGAAAAATATGTTTTTCAACACTTTTTAACTATATGTACTTCAAGACTGAAGACATACATTATAAGTCACCGTTAGTCATTGACTTTCAATCAAATAAAAACCAAATGTTTAAAACTTGTTATAAAGACAGGCAATTTAATTTGCAGCATTTACAGCTTTACGGGATTGTCTTAAACCATAATAAAAAATAAACAGGAAGCAGATTAATGGTACAATAAACCCTGCAGCCATATCCTGCTCACCCAGATAACCCATTATTAATGGTGAAACCGCTCCGCCGGCAACGCCCATCACTATATAAGATGAAGCTTGTTTGGTTTTGTCACCAAGTCCATGTACACCCAGAGCAAAAATAGTCGGGAACATCATTGACATAAAATACATTGAAGCACAAAGAGCTATAAGTGAAACCATACCCAGTGACATGATAACCAAGATCATACAAGCCATTGCTGCAAGGGCAAACAAAGCCAGAAGTCTGGATGGTTTCATCCACTTCATAAACCAGCTGCTGGTTAACCTGCCTATCAGGAAAAGTCCCATACCTCCAATACTTAACATTCTTGACGCCTGCAGAGTGGACAGATCCGGAAACAGCTCAAGTACATAATTTATGAAGAAACCAAAAATACCTGTCTGTGCAGCAACATAAAGAAACTGGGCAATAACAGCAAGAACAAAATGTTTCTTTTTCCAGATTGAAACACCATCACCTTTATTATCAGACCTGACTTCATCTGTTGGCGGCACAATCTCGGGAAGTTTCATAAACAGCAGCGTAATTGCAACAAGCAAAACAACTGCACCTACAAGAATATAGGGTTTGGCCGTTGCCATATTATCATTAACATCCGCCCCGAATATCAATGTCCCTCCAATCAGCGGGCCGACTATCCATCCCACACCATTAAATGCTGCAGCTACGTTAATCCTTTGGGCAGCAGAATCGGGAGGTCCAAGCACAGTCGCATATGGATGTGCCCCGGTTTCAATAATACAAAGACCACTTGCTAAAACAAATAAGGCTATCAGAAACGGGATCGGCGAGTTTGCAAATGCTGCCGGTACAAAGGCAAATGCTCCTATCGCAAACAGCAAAAGACCTGCAAAAAGACCTTTTTTATAACCAAGCTTTTTAAGAATGAAACCTGCCGGAATGGACATTATAAAATAAGCTATGTAAACAGAAAACTGCACAAAACCGGATTCAGCTTTTGACATGTCAAAACATTGCTGGAAATGTTTATTGAGGACATCCAACATCCCGTGTGCACATCCCCACAAAAGATAAAGACTTGAAATGAGAAGAAAAGGAAATAGAAATGTTTTACCCGAAGGTGAACGAAGCATTGATTTAAGCATGGTTTCAGATTTTTTCAGACTCCTTATTTTAAAATGTCTGGGAGCTTTATTTAGTTTTTTTACTCAAAGTCCGCTGCAATACAGCTATCGATTTAATAATGAAATTTAATCCAGATGGAAAAACTCTTCCATATCAGACCACCATTCACCTTCTTTACGTGTTTCCAACGGTGACTGGCAAGGTTTACAGACATCCCACCAGCGTTGGGTTTCCGGATCTTCGGCCATTTTATCCATATCTGCTTCATAGTCTTCCCCCGTATATTCAAAATAGCTGAACAGAAGTCCGTCTTTATAATAGATGCTGTAATTGCTGATATTACACTCTTTAATCATTTTCAAAACTCCCGGCCAGACTTCAGCATGCAGTTTTTTGTATTCTTCAAGCTTTCCGGGCACTATGCCTATAACACTTCCGTATCTTTTCATGGTTTAATTTGGTTTCAGAACTTGCACAAAAATAATGATGTTTTAAATACGGGCATATCAATGATGTACGTTTTATTGTGAATAAATACTATTTTTGTGAGATAGTCCACAACCTTCATATCTTATGAACGAGCAGCAAAATCTAAATTTCATTTTACTGAATGC
>CAZCPI010000037.1:0-1640 GCA_964500535.1 uncultured Bacteroidales bacterium | reverse complement strand
ATGCTGGTAATCAACGATATTCCTGTTAAAGATGTTGCCTGCGCATTATCATTTGACAATATTTCATATTTCAACCGGCTTTTCAAACAGGTTACCGGTGAAACTCCGACTCAATACAGAGAAAGATATCAATAATCAAAACATACATAATCATGAAGAAATATTTTTTACTAAGCCTAATCTTAACAACCTCGCTTGCTTTTGCAGCTGAACGACAGGTTATTCAACTGTGGCCTGAAGGCGTTCCTGAAAGTAACGGCATCACTGAAAACGAAACTATCAAAAATGAAAGAATTTCAAATGTTACAGTCCCTTCAATGACAGTTTATTCACCTTCAAAGGAAAAAAATACAGGAGTAGCAATACTGGTTTGCCCCGGAGGAGCATATATAATGCAGGCTGCCGGCCATGAAGGCGCTCAGTTTGGTGAATGGTTATCTGAAAATGGCATCACAGCATTTGTCTTAAAATACAGGCTTCCCAACAAACATTCATTCATCCCGCATAAGGATGCATCACAGGCAATAAAGATAATCCGCGAAAATGCATCGCAATGGGGTATTAATCCGGCGAAAATTGGTATTAGCGGTTTCTCGGCTGGCGGTCATCTTGCTGCGTCAGCGGGAACAATTTTTGATGAAAAAACCCGTCCTGACTTCATGATTTTATTTTATCCTGTTATTTCGATGAAACAGGGCGTTACCCATCAGGGATCGAGAAATAATTTGCTGGGCGAACCTGCTTATGAAGACTCTGTTAATTACTATAGTCTTGAAAATCAGGTTTCTGCAAAAACCCCTCCCACACTGTTGTTTTTAAGTGATGATGACGGAGCGGTTGTTCCTCAAAACAGCGTTGATTTCTACAGGCAACTCAAGAAGTTTAAGGTTCCTGCTTCAATGTATATTTTCCCTGAAGGTGGACATGGCTGGGGTTTCAAAAAGGAATTCAGATATTTTGAAACCTGGAAAAAACTTTATTTTGACTGGCTGGAACAACAAAAGATTCTGGTAAAAAATTAAAAACACAATGAAGAAACTGATTTTTTTATTTGCGATTATCGCCTTTACATTTCAGCTTTCAGCTTTAGTAAGACCGTCGAGTTTGTTTTGCGACCATATGGTATTGCAAAGAAATGCAAAAATACCAGTCTGGGGCACTGCTCAACCCGGTGAAAAAATAACTGTCGAACTTTTCAAGTTTAGGAAATCAACGAAAGCTGATAAAAACGGCAATTGGAAAGTAAAATTAAATAAGCTGAGTGCAGGTGGTCCTTATACGATCAAAATAAAAGGATCAAATGAAATAAGTATTAAAGACGTTTATATAGGTGATATATGGATTTGCTCCGGGCAGTCAAATATGGATATGACTGTTGCAAAAGAAGACAGGTACTGGTGCGGTGTAACTAATGAAGCAGAAGAAGTTGCAAATGCCAATTATCCTCAGATAAGGGTCTTTGATGTGGATTTCACTCCAAATAACCAGATTCAGGAAAATGCAAAAGGCATATGGGAAGTTTGTTCTCCATCTACTGTGGGTCACTTTTCTGCCGCTGCATACTTTTTTGCAAAAGAATTATACGATAAATATGAAGTCCCGATAGGTCTTATGACTTCTGCATATGGTGCAAGCACTGC
>CAZCPI010000036.1:0-17751 GCA_964500535.1 uncultured Bacteroidales bacterium | reverse complement strand
GTAGTTTTACATTATCTATAAGTATATCAGCATTTACGGGATCTCCTTTTACTTTGAAAGTCAGTACTCCTCCGGCACCCTTTTTAAAATATTTCTTTGCCAGATTATTATACTTACTACTTTCCAGTCCGGGATAATTTACATATTCAATTTTGGGGTGATTTTCAAGCCATTGCGCTATCTCAAGCGTATTCTGCGCATGACGTTCAGCTCTCAGGGAAAGAGTTTCAAGACCCTGAAGCAAAAGGAAAGAATTAAAAGGACTTATCGCATTTCCCCAGTCTCTTAAACCTTCAACCCTGGCACGAATATTAAATGCAATATTGCCAAATTGGCTGTTTACTCCAAATACATCTGAAAAAACCATCCCGTGATAACCTTCAGACGGCTCTGAAAACGAAGGAAATTTTCCATTACCCCAGTCGAAATTGCCACTGTCGATGATTATGCCTCCGATAGATGTTCCATGACCTCCAATCCATTTTGTTGCAGAGTTAACCACTATAGATGCTCCATGCTCAATAGGTTTAAAGAAGTATCCGCCAGCTCCGAAGGTATTATCGACAATCAAAGGAATGTCATGTCTTTTTGCAACTGATGCGATTTCATCAAAATCCGGTACATTGAGCTCGGGATTGCCGATGGTTTCTATATATAGTGCTTTAGTATTTTCATCAATCAGGGATTCAAATGATGCAGGTTCATCATCATTTGTGAATCGCGCTTCTACGCCAAGACGTTTAAACTGGTTTTTGAACTGGTTGTAAGTGCCTCCATATAAGTGAGATGTCGAAACGAAATTATCTCCATTCTGAAGAATGTTATTTAATGCAATAAACTGAGCTGATTGACCTGAAGATGTGGCAAGTCCTGTTACTCCGCCTTCCAGTGCTGCCATCCTTTTTTCGAAAACATCTGTCGTGGGATTTTGCAAACGAGTGTAGATGTTTCCGAATTTTCTGAGACCGAACAGATCTGCTCCGTCTTTAGCATTTTCAAATACGTATGACGTTGTCTGATAAATTGGTACTGCTCTTGAATGAGTTGTTTTGTCCACTTCCTGTCCGGCATGGATTTGAAGAGTTTCAAAATGTAGTTTTTCTGATGATGCCATATTTTTATTGTTTTATTTTTTACAAACTTACAGGTTCCTGAATTAATCAGAAATCACATTTATACATTATTTTATATACCACAAATATAGTATATCCTTTTATATATAATATTCTGCAGAGTCGATGAAACCAGCTCTTAATGCATATCTGGTTGCTTCGTGCACTGAATTGATTTCAAGTTTGCGAAAAATATTTTTCCTGTGTGTAGTTATCGTATGAACGCTCGAAAATCTTTCAGCGGCAATTTCTTTAGTTGTTTTACCCAATGCAATTGATTTAAGAATGTCTTTTTCTGTTGCTGTAAGTATTTTATCCTGTTTTTCAGAATTATCCTTTGATCTGCCAATCAACAAGTTGTTAGTATGACTGCAAACATATCTTTCATTTTTCAAGGATAATGCTATCGCTGTATTTATTTCTTCTTTTACAGAATCTTTTAGTAAAATGCTGACATTACAGGTGTTAGAAAGTATTATTCTTACAAAATCATAGCTGAGATCTTCTGTGAAAAGAATCCAGTGTGAATCCCTGAATCTGTAACAGATATTAATAAGATCCTCTGTTCCGGTAAAATCAGAAGTAGTAAAATCAATAATAATAATTGAATCAGGTTTTTTTGCAATCTTTTCGATCAGATCCCTTTTATAATCAGCTTCAGTAATTTCAACCACGTCTTTGAATCTCTCCAGAAAATAAATGATTCCGGCTTTTGTAATATCCTGTTTGTCGCAAATAATTACTGATCTCATTTTATTAATGATCAAAATTAAAGGTTATTCAGACTGTCATTTATGTCATTTAAAAGGGCATCCGGATTTTCAAGACCTACAGATAGTCTTATCGTGCTGTCACTTACATTCATCTTTTTTCTGGTTTCTTCATCAAAAGTTCCGAAGATTGTACTTGCAGGATGTATTATCAAAGTTTTGTTGTCAAATAAGTTCGTTGCCCTTTTTATCCTTTTCAGGTTATTCAGAAACCTGAAACATGTTGACTTGTTTTCCAGATCAAAAGTAAGCATGGCACCGGGTAATTCGCCAAATTGTCTGCAACTAAGATCGTAGTATTTGTTTTGCGGTAAACCGGTATAGTTGACAGAAACAATTCCTTTAATATTACACATTTCCTGTGCTAATTTATGGCATGTTCCGGCGGACTGTCTGAATCTTGTTTCAAGAGATTCCAAACCAAGAGATTGCATATAAGCAACCTGCGGCGTCATATAAGCCCCAAGATTGCGATGTATTTCTCTCCGTAATTTAAATGTGAAAGCTTCAGAACCATATTGTTTCGCCAGCTCAGATAGTTTTTCGGATTTGTTCCAGTCAAAAGTTTTATAGTCTATTATAAGACCACCAAGGCTGGTCGCACCACCTGATATATATTTAGTACTCGAAACGATTTCAATGTCGACACCGAAGTCTTTAGCAGACCAGGCACAGAATGGAACAATAGTAGTATCAGCAATCAAAGGAATGCCGGTTTCTTTTGATATTGAAGATAATTTCCTGAGATCAGCAACTTCAAGCTGAGGGTTTGTAATAATTTCGAGAAATAACGCACATGTTTTGGAGTCAATACTTTTTTTAACGTCTTCCGGGTTAGTCAAATCACAAAAACGGGTTTCTACTCCAAAAGATTTTAATGTATTTATAAAAAAAGAGTATGTGTTCCCAAACAGGTGAGGAGAAGTTACTATGTTTGAACCACTTCTGGCCAGAGTTATAATTGCATTGCTTATTGCTGCCATGCCAGAGTTTAGAGCTGTTACACTGTATGCTCCGGTAATACTTTTAACACGGTCTTCAAAAAACTGAACAGTTGGATTAGTTATTCGCGAATAGCAAAAATCAGAGCTTTTTCCAGTAAAAGCCGCTTCCATTTCTTCTGCTGAGTTAAACTCGTATGCGACCGAATTATAAACCGGTATTTGTAATGCGTTGTATGGATCCGGTTTCGGAAAGGGTGTATGTTGATATTTCATCGTAAGTTAATTATCACCGGTACTTGCATCAGAACCGGATATTGATTACAAAATTAATTGAAAATTAAGATTTGTGGCAAAAAAATGCTTTGGTTTCAATGATACCATATAATATTTACCGAAAATACCATATACAGGGTATATTTGTAATTATAATGAAAACTAAATTTGTAACGTAATAATTAAATCTGAAATATATGTCCGGAATAGCAAAACAATTGACTGATCTGGTAGGTAACACACCTTTACTGGAATTGACAAATTTTAATAAGTATAAACAATTGCCTGCAAGAATTGTCGCCAAGTTAGAGTATTTCAATCCTGCCGGAAGTGTAAAGGACAGGATAGCTCTTGCTATGATAAATGATGCTGAAGAAAAAGGTCTTTTGAAACCTGGTGCAACCATTATTGAACCGACAAGTGGCAATACCGGAGTTGGTCTTGCATTTGTTTCTGCAGCTAAAGGTTATAAACTTATTTTGACCATGCCTGAAACCATGAGTATTGAAAGACGAAACTTATTGAAAGCGTTGGGAGCACAACTGGTTTTAACACCGGGTGCAGGTGGTATGAAGGCAGCGATAGCAAAAGCTAATGAACTTCATGAAGAAAATCCTGATTCGATTATTCTTCAACAATTTGAAAATCCGGCAAATCCAGCAATTCATAAAAAGACTACTGCCGAAGAAATATGGAGGGATACGGATGGTAAAGTTGATATTTTCGTGGCCGGTGTAGGAACAGGTGGAACAATAAGCGGAGTAGGAGAGACATTGAAAAAGTATAATCCGAATATTAAGATTGTAGCGGTGGAACCAAATGAATCTCCGGTACTTTCTGGCGGAGCACCCGGGCCACATAAGATTCAGGGTATTGGAGCCGGTTTCATTCCTGCAACTTTCAATCCCGGAGTTGTTGATGAAATAATAAGGGTTCCTCATGATTCCGCCATTCTTACCGGACGTGAGCTTGCTCAAAAAGAAGGTTTATTAGTGGGTATATCATCGGGAGCTGCAGTTTTTGCTGCTTCAGAACTTGCACGTCGGCCGGAAAATTCCGGTAAGCTTATTGTAGCACTTCTTCCTGATACTGGTGAAAGATATCTTTCCAGTGTTTTGTATGCATTTGAGGAATATCCATTATAATTATTTTGCTAGCAAAATCGAAAAAAAACTTTCAAAATGACAGCAAAAAAAGGTCTTTTGATATTTATTAAATTAAATATTCTTATATACTGATTATTTGAATTGTAATAAGCGAATTATTTTGTATTTTTGCGTCCTGTAAAAGAAAAAATCAAGATAGTTTCGCATGAATAATTCAAAGCCTGTAAAGCTTGTGCTTGAAAATGGTGCCATCTTTCACGGTAAGTCGTTTGGTTACGAGAAACCAACTGCCGGAGAGGTGGTCTTTTCGACTGCAATGGTTGGTTATCCGGAGAGCCTGACGGATCCGTCGTATGCCGGTCAGATATTAACGGTCACTTACCCTTTGATAGGGAATTACGGTGTTCCGGCCGATATAGTAGAGAATCAACTTTCGGTATTTTATGAATCGGAAATAATACATGTCAAGGGACTGATTATTTCCGATTATTCTTTTAATTATAGCCATTGGAATGCTCAGAAAAGTTTGAGTGATTGGCTTAAAGAGCAAAAAATACCAGGTATATACGGAGTTGATACACGTGAGTTGACTAAGCTTCTGCGTGAAGCCGGTTCTATGAAGGGTAAATTCGTTTTTCCTGACGAAGAAGAAGTTCCTTTTTTGGATACTGACAATGTTAATTGGGTGGCAGAAGTAAGCTGCAAAGAAGTAATCAAATACGGTAATGGAAGTAAAAGAATAGTTCTTGTTGACTGTGGCGTGAAACATAACATCATAAGATGCCTTCTTAAACGCGATGTGACAATTTACAGAGTTCCATGGGATTATGATTTCAGTTTAATTGATTACGATGGTTTGTTTATTTCAAACGGACCGGGAAATCCTGAACATTGTAAGGTTACTGTAGATAATATAAAGAAGGCTTTATCTGAGGATAAACCCATATTTGGGATATGTATGGGAAACCAATTGCTGAGTATAGCCGGAGGCGCAAAAACTTTCAAACTCAAATATGGTCACAGAAGCCATAACCAGCCTGTTTTAATGGCAGGTACAAACAGATGCTTTATCACTTCACAGAACCATGGTTTTGCTGTAGATAATAGTTGTCTTGGTGATGATTGGGAGCCTTTATTTATAAATCTGAACGATAATACAAATGAAGGTATCAGACATAAATCAAAACCCTTTTTCTCTGCTCAGTTTCATCCAGAAGCTTCAAGCGGACCAACTGATACTGAATTTCTTTTCGATGAATTCCTTGATTCGATAAATAAATGATAGTGAGGGTTATAAAACGTATAAATAAGTAAATATTATAAATCAAGTATTATACATGCCTGACAACAAGATAAAAAAGATACTTTTATTAGGTTCCGGAGCACTCAAGATCGGAGAAGCCGGAGAATTCGATTATTCCGGCTCGCAAGCTCTGAAAGCATTAAAGGAAGAAGGTATTTATACCATCCTTATAAATCCAAACATTGCAACAGTTCAAACAACTGAAGGCGTTGCGGATCAGATTTATTTTTTGCCTGTCACTCCTTATTTCGTTGAAAAAGTAATTCAAAAGGAAAATCCTGATGGTTTGTTGCTTTCTTTTGGCGGACAGACTGCACTGAATTGTGGTGTAAAACTGTTTGAAAGTGGAGTACTTGAAAAATATGATTTAAAAGTTCTGGGAACTCCGGTTCAATCAATCATAAATACTGAAGACCGTGAACTTTTCGTAGAAAGGCTGGATGAAATTGATGTAAAAACAATTAAGAGTAATGCTGTTTCAAATATTGCGGATGCTCACAAAGCTGCTCAGGAGCTTGGTTATCCGATTATTGTTCGTGCTGCATATGCTTTAGGCGGACTTGGAAGTGGCTTTTGTAATAACGCTGAAGAGCTTGAATCTTTGGCTACAAAAGCTTTCAATTATTCAAGTCAGCTTCTTGTGGAAAAATCTTTAAAAGGGTGGAAAGAAATTGAATATGAAGTAGTCCGTGACCGCTATGATAATTGCATTACGGTTTGTAATATGGAAAATTTCGATCCACTCGGCATTCATACGGGTGAAAGCATTGTAGTTGCACCATCCCAGACCCTTACAAACAGTGAGTATCACAAACTACGTGAAATTGCTGTCAGAATTGTCCGTCATATCGGTATTGTGGGTGAATGTAATGTACAATATGCTTTTGATCCTGAATCTGAAGATTACAGGGTAATTGAAGTTAATGCAAGATTGAGCCGGTCTTCAGCTCTTGCATCAAAAGCAACCGGATACCCTCTGGCATTCGTTGCCGCCAAGTTAGCGCTTGGTTTTGGTTTGCATGAACTTAAAAATTCTGTGACAAGGACAACTACCGCCTTTTTTGAACCCGCACTCGACTATGTAGTCGTGAAAATTCCAAGATGGGATTTAGCCAAGTTCCACGGGGTTTCACGTGAAATCGGCTCTTCTATGAAAAGTGTCGGAGAGGTTATGGCTATTGGCCGCACATTTGAAGAGGCTTTCCAAAAAGGATTGCGCATGATTCAGCAAGGTATGCACGGTTTCATCGGCAATAAGGAGTTGTATACCAAAAATCTGGAAAAGGATTTGTCAGAACCAACCGACCGACGTGTTTTCTTCCTTTCTCAGGCCTTTGAATCGGGGTATACGATTGACCATATACATAATCTTACAAAAATTGACAAATGGTTTTTGCAGAAGTGTCAGCATATTGTAGATCTGGCTGCTGAAATCAGGAACTACCATAAACCTGAACAAATCCCGGTTGAATTGCTTTTAAATCTAAAACAAAGTGGTTTCTCTGATTATCAGATTGCCAGAATTATGGTTGATAAAACTCTGGTAGATAATGTCGCTGAAGATTTAAGGAAGTTCAGAAAGTCAGTTGGCATTACACCGGTTGTTAAACAAATAGATACTCTGGCCGGCGAGTTTCCTGCTCAAACAAATTATCTGTATCTTACTTATAATGGTTCTGCGAATGATGTAAAATATCTGGGAGACCATCAGTCTGTTATTGTATTGGGTTCGGGTGCCTATCGTATCGGTTCCAGTGTCGAATTTGACTGGTGTAGCGTTAATGCCCTTAATACTATTCGTAAGCAGGGTATGCGTTCGGTTATGATTAACTATAATCCTGAAACCGTGTCTACAGATTATGATATGTGTGACAGATTATATTTTGATGAACTGAGCTACGAAAGGGTGCTTGATATAATAGAACTTGAGAATCCTATGGGCGTAATCGTCTCTGTAGGTGGACAAATTCCTAACAATTTATCTGTAAGACTTGATGCTGCCGGTGTAAAACTTTTGGGTACTTCAGCAAAATCTATTGATAACGCTGAAGACCGTCACAAGTTTTCATCTATGCTTGACAGATTGGGCATTGACCAGCCTGCATGGAAAGAACTAAAAACACTCGAAGATGTAAATTCTTTTGTTGATGCGGTTGGTTTCCCTGTACTTGTAAGACCTTCATATGTGCTCTCAGGTGCGGCAATGAACGTTTGTTCAAATTCTGAAGAACTTGATATGTTCCTGAAGGTTGCCACAGAGGTTTCATCAAAACATCCGGTAGTTGTAAGTGAATTTATTGAAAATGCCAAGGAAATTGAAATAGACGCTGTTGCTAAAGATGGCGAAATAATAGTATATGCGATTTCTGAACATGTTGAGTTTGCCGGAGTTCATTCCGGGGATGCGACTATGCAATTTCCTCCTCAAAAAATCTATATTGAAACCGTAAGGAAGATTAAAAGAGTTGCAAGAGATATTGCTAAAGCTTTGGAAATCACAGGACCTTTTAATATTCAGTTCCTGGCAAAAAATAATCAGATTAAGGTTATAGAATGCAATTTGCGTGCATCCAGAAGTTTCCCGTTCGTGTCAAAAGTTTTGAAACTGAACTTTATTGATATGGCAACTCAGGTAATGCTTGGGAAAAACGTTGAGAAACCGGAAAAATCCGAATTTGAACTTGATTATGTGGGAATTAAAGCATCTCAATTCTCCTTTACCCGTTTACAGAAAGCTGATCCTGTTCTTGGTGTAGATATGGCTTCGACTGGGGAGGTTGGATGTATTGGTCACAATTTTGATGATGCCTTATTGACTTCAATGTTGTCTGTAGGATACAGAATTCCTGAAAAGAATATTCTGATATCTTCAGGGCCTGCAAAATCAAAAGTCTCATTACTTGAGCCATGCAGACTACTGGAATCCAAGGGATATACTTTATATGCGACAGGCGGAACATTTACTTTCCTGAAGGAAAATGGCGTCAATGTTAGTTTGGTTTCATGGCCTGATGAAGAAGGCGAGCTGAAAGCGATGGAAATGATTAGTAACAAGAAACTGGATCTTGTTATAAACATTCCGAAAAATCTTACAAAAAGAGAATTGACGAATGGTTACAAAATCAGGCGTGGTGCTATTGACTTCAATATTCCGTTAATAACAAATTCCAGACTTGCCGCTGCTTTCATTTACGCATTTTGTAATGTGTCAATAGATGATATACAGATAAAAAGCTGGAGCGAATACCATTAATAAAAACAAAATATGTGTGGAATTGTAGGATACATTGGTGACAAAGATGCATATCCCATTTTAATTAAAGGATTGCATCGTCTTGAGTATCGTGGTTATGACAGTGCTGGAATAGCACTAATAACCGGCGACGAAAAACTACAGGTTTACAAGACCAGAGGTAAAGTTTCCGATCTTGAAAAATTTGTAAAGTCCAAAGACATTAGCGGATCCATTGGCATAGCTCACACACGTTGGGCTACACATGGTGAACCAAATGACGCAAACGCACACCCCCATTATTCACAATCTGAGAATATTGCTTTAATACACAATGGGATAATCGAAAATTATGCCTTATTAAAGGAAGATCTCGTTTCCAGAGGTTATATTTTTAGAAGTCAGACTGATACAGAAGTATTGGTACAGCTTATAGAGTTTGTGATGACTAATAATAATCTCGATTTGTTTCATGCAGTACAACAGGCTTTGACACAGGTAATTGGTGCTTATGCAATAGCCGTTATAGAGAAGAATAATCCTGATTGTATTGTTGCTGCCAGAAAAGCCAGTCCGCTTGTAGTAGGAATTGGTGATAATGATTTTTACCTTGGTTCAGATGCATCTCCAATCATTGAATATACAAACAGGGTAATCTATATTGAAGATGATGAAGTGGTTAAGCTTGAAAAGGGAAAAGAACCACGCATCTTCAATCTGAGCAATGTTGAGAAGATACATGAGATCAAACAACTTGAAATGAGCCTGGGTCAACTCGAAAAGGGTGGCTATCCTCATTTTATGTTGAAAGAGATCTTTGAGCAGCCTAATATTATCAGGGAATGTATGCGCGGCAGAATCAATATTGATCGTAATTCTGTGGCGATGTCAGGTATTATCGATAACAAAGATAAATTTGTCAATGCCAAACGGATTATAATAGTTGCCTGTGGTACATCCTGGCATGCGGGTCTAATTGGTGAATATCTTATTGAAGAATTTGCCAGGATTCCTGTTGAAGTTGAATATGCTTCTGAATTCAGATACAGAAATCCAATAATCAGTAAGGATGACATCGTAATAGCTATTTCACAATCTGGTGAAACTGCTGATACTCTTGCAGCCGTTGAGCTTGCACGTAGTCAGGGTGCATTTGTTTATGGGATTTGTAATGTTGTTGGCTCTTCAATACCAAGAATGACCCATTCCGGATCTTATACCCATGCCGGACCCGAGATCGGAGTGGCTTCAACCAAAGCCTTTACAGCCCAAACCACGGTACTTGCATTGATAGCTTTGACAATTGCTCTTGAAAAAGGCACTATGCCTAAGGATGTTTTTGAAGAAAGAGTTGCAGAGTTAGCTTCAATACCTGATAAAATGGAAGAAACCCTTAAAGTCTCCGGGTATATAGAAAATTTCTCAAGGATATACACTTACGCTAAAAACTTTCTTTATCTGGGTCGCGGTTATAATTATCCCGTTGCTTTGGAAGGTGCTCTGAAACTGAAAGAAATTTCTTATATACATGCTGAAGGTTATCCTGCAGCAGAAATGAAACACGGGCCGATTGCTCTGATTGATTCTGAGATGCCTACTGTAGTAATTGCACCAAACAAAGGAATGTATGACAAAGTTGTCAGTAATATTCAGGAAATTAAAGCCCGAAAAGGTAAAGTAGTTGCCATTATTACTAAAGGCGATGAAATGATAAGGAATCTTGCAGATTTTTTCATAGAAATACCTGAAACAGATGAATGTTTTGTGCCGTTGCTTGCAGCACTACCTTTACAGCTTATGGCTTATTACATAGCTATTGTAAAAGGTTGTGACGTTGATCAACCACGAAACCTTGCCAAATCTGTTACAGTGGAATAAAAGCTACTTAAATACTTTATAATAGTTAAGCATTTATGAGTGATCAGTTAAAGCACGAATGCGGTATCGCAATGATACGTCTTTTGAAACCGTTGGAATACTATCATATGAAATACGGGACATGGCAGTATGGTATCCAAAAGCTGTATCTTCTTATGGAAAAACAACATAACAGGGGGCAGGAGGGTGCCGGAATTGCATGTGTAAAATTTGATATGAAACCGGGAGAAGAATATATCAACCGGGAACGTGAAGGAGGCTCACACGCGATTAATGCTTTATTTGATGGCTTGAACAGCCAGTACTCAAAGTATCATCAGGATTTGGTGAATGATCCGGGATGGGCAAAAAGCAACCTGCCTTTCTGCGGAGAGCTTTATATGGGACATTTACGTTATAGTACTACCGGAAAAGAGGGCCTGCAATATATTCATCCTTTTTTAAGAAGGAACAACTGGAAATCCAGGAATCTTTGTATGTGCGGTAATTTTAATCTCACGAATGTTTCGGATATTACTGCAAGACTAGTCGATAAGGGTCAACACCCACGTGATAATGGCGATATGTTTCTTATGCTCGAAACAGTCGGACATTATCTTGACAGAGAGGTACAGAAAGAATATGACGAACTGGAAAATACAGGTGCTCAAAATATTGCAAGAATCATAGAAGAAAGACTAGATATAACTCAGGTTCTAAAAAAGTCATCCGCTGACTGGGACGGAGGCTATACAATTTGTGGGATGATCGGACATGGAGATTCATTCGTTTTCAGAGATCCCTGGGGCATAAGACCCGCTTTCTGGTATGCAGACGATGAAATTGTTGTAGTAGCATCTGAAAGACCTGTTATCCAGACCGTTATGGGTGTTGATGGTAAGGATGTCCATGAGGTCGATCCCGGTAAGGCTTTGATAATAAAGAAAAATGGCAGATGTTTCACTGAGATGGTAAGAGAACCTCAAAAAAGAAGTTCATGCTCGTTTGAAAGAATTTATTTTTCAAGGGGCAGTGATGAGGCAATCTATAAAGAAAGAAAAATGCTGGGTTCACTTTTAACTGAGCCAATACTTAAGTCAGTTGATTATGATATTGAGCATACGGTTTTTTCATTTATTCCGAATACCGCTGAAGTTGCATTTTTCGGAATGAGCCAGGGACTTGAAGCTTACGTGAATAATCTGAAAAAAGAATATTTAAAGAAAAATTGCAAAAACATTGATGATAAGGACCTTGAAAGGATTCTTGCTTTAAGAGCCCGAACAGAAAAGGTTGCATTGAAAGACATTAAGCTTCGTACTTTTATAGCTCAACAGGGAGGGAGAAATGATCTTGCCGCGCATGTATACGATGTTACATGGGGTTCAATTGTACCTTTTGAAGACAATCTTGTAATAATTGATGATTCTATAGTCAGAGGAACTACCCTGCGTCAGAGTATTATAAAAATACTAGACAGGCTTCACCCCAAAAAAATTGTAATCGTATCATCTTCACCGCAAGTAAGATATCCTGATTACTATGGTATTGATATGTCGCGTTTAGGTGAATTTATTGCTTTCAGGGCTGCAATTGAATTATTGATTGAAAGTCATCAGGAAAAAATCATAAATGATACATATAATAAAGCAAAGGCACAGCAGCTTAAACCACGTGAAAAGCAAACAATCAATTTTGTAAAAGATATTTACGCTCCTTTTACGATTGAAGAGATTTCTGAGAAAATTGCAAAAATGCTTACGCCTGAGGGTACTATAGCTAAGATTCAGCTGGTATATCAGACTCCTGAAGATTTAAGAAAAGCCTGCCCGAATGATACGGGAGACTGGTATTTCACAGGTGATTATCCAACTCCGGGAGGGGTAAGACTTGTCAATCAGGCCTTCATAAACTATATGGAAGGTAATGACAAGAGAATTTCTTAAGTGGTTGGCGGTAAATTAAATACCGGATACTCACGGTTCTTAAAAATTGATTGGAACAAGTGGGAGAGAGTGACAATAGAAAAAATGATTGTTTTGTATTGTTGTAACAATCACGATAATAGAACTTTAAAATCCCGGACATTAAAAAAAAATCTTTGCGGGGAATGCAGTGCACTACTTGAATACTCTTTGCTTAGAATTGAAAAATGTCAGTTTGGCATAAAAAAGAGTAATTGCTCTGATTGTGCCGTGCATTGTTTTAAACCTGAAATGAGAGAGTCTGTAAAAAAAACAATGAGATATTCAGGTCCCAGAATGATAATTTATTACCCTTTCACAGCTTTAGTATATCTGTATAGAAAGAAGAGGCACCAGATTCAAAAATTCTGAATTCCGGTGCGCCCATACACCGCTGCTCTGTATCGTGATTAGCGCAAAATGATTTATTCCTGTACGGAATAGAAGATTTCCACCTTCCTGAGGAGAGCAGATTAAATATTTAATATTAACATCATGGAAAAGTGAGTTTGTACCCTTACAAACTCACTGGTTTTTATTAATTTTGCCGTTTTAAAGTAAAAACTAACGATTTATTATATGGAAATTGCCAGCAAATACAACCCTGCTGAAGTTGAAGATAAGTGGTACCAATACTGGATGAATAACAAATTATTCAAGTCTGTTCCTGATGAACGCGAACCCTATACTATTGTAATTCCACCTCCAAATGTGACAGGTGTGCTTCATATGGGTCATATGCTCAACAATACAATTCAGGATATCCTTATAAGAAGGGCCAGAATGCAGGGCAAAAATGCTTGCTGGGTTCCGGGTACAGATCATGCTTCGATAGCTACTGAAGCAAAAGTAGTATCAAAACTTGCTTCTGAAGGCATCGCAAAAACAGATATTACGCGTGATGAATTCCTGGGACATGCCTGGCAATGGACTGAAAAACACGGAGGTATTATACTGGAACAGTTAAAGAAGCTTGGTGCTTCCTGTGACTGGGACCGTACATGCTTTACGATGGATAAAGAACGCTCTGAAAGTGTAATAAAGGTTTTTATTGATTTGTACAACAAGGGGTTGATATACAGGGGGGTCAGGATGGTTAACTGGGATCCGAAGGCTCAGACTGCTTTATCTGATGAAGAAGTTGTATATAAGGAACTGCAATCCAAATTATACTATTTAAAATACAGGATTGAGGGTGAAGAAGGTTTTGCTGTAGTAGCAACTACCCGCCCTGAGACTATTTTAGGTGATACAGCAATGTGTATCAATCCTAATGACCCTAAAAACGCTCATCTTAAAGGTAAACGTGTACTTGTACCGCTGATCAATCGCTCTATACCTGTAATTGAAGATGAGTACGTTGATATCGAGTTTGGTACAGGTTGTCTGAAAGTTACGCCGGCACATGATGTTAATGACTATATGCTGGGTGAAAAGTACAATCTTGAAACCATAGATATTTTCAATAATGACGGTACTCTTAATGAACATGGCGAAATGTATTCAGGTATGGATCGTTTTGATGTTCGTGAGAAGATTGAAAAAGATCTTAAAGAAGCCGGACTGCTTGAAAAAGTCGAAGACTATAATAATAAGGTTGGTTATTCTGAGCGTACTCATGTACCTATTGAACCCAAGCTCTCAATGCAATGGTTTCTTAAAATGACTAATCTCGCTAAACCAGCCCTTGATGCAGTTATGAATGATGATATTAAACTGGTACCGCCGAAATTTAAGAATACATACAGGCATTGGATGGAAAATGTAAAGGACTGGTGTATTTCCAGACAATTATGGTGGGGTCACAGGATTCCTGCATACTTTTTGCCGCAGGGAGGATTTGTTGTAGCCGAAACCGCAGAAGAGGCTGTAAAATTGGCAAATGCCAAACTGTTTGCCGGTAAATGTCCATGTTGTTGCGGAGAAAAGCCTCTGACAATAAATGACCTTCGTCAGGATGAAGATTGTCTTGACACATGGTTCTCATCATGGTTGTGGCCAATCTCTGTTTTTGACGGTATTAATCGTCCTAACAACGAAGATATAAGATATTATTATCCGACTAATGACCTTGTAACCGGTCCTGATATTCTTTTCTTCTGGGTAGCCAGAATGATTATTTCCGGATATGAATATCAGAAAGATATGTGTTTCAAAAATGTATATCTTACCGGTATAGTCCGTGATAAGCAAGGACGCAAAATGTCAAAATCACTGGGTAACTCTCCTGAACCCCTGAATCTGATCAGGGATTTTGGCGCCGACGGAGTTCGTATGGGTATGATGCTTGCTGCTCCTGCCGGTAATGATCTTCTTTTTGATGAACAATTATGCGAGCAGGGTCGTAATTTTAATAATAAAGTCTGGAACGCTTTTCGTTTGATAAAAGGCTGGCAGGTTGATGAAACCATTCCTCAGCCTGAATCATCCCGCATTGCTGTGGAATGGTTTGAAAACCAGTTGCAAAAAGCTGTTAATGAGATGGATGACCTTTTTGGTAAATTCAGGATTTCTGAGGCATTAATGACTGCATACAAGCTTTTCTGGGATGAATTTTCATCATGGTACCTTGAACTTATTAAACCTCAATATCAGCATCCGGTTGATCAGAAAACTTTATCACAGACTCTTGATTTATTTGAGAAACTTCTTCTGTTACTACATCCTTTCATGCCGTTTATTACTGAAGAGCTTTGGCAAAATTTATATGAAAGGAAAGATGGTGAGAGTATAATGGTTTCACAACAACCTAAAGTAAAAGACTTTGATCAGACATTAATTGACAGGTTTGAAAATTCAAAGGCGATAATCGCTTCTTTAAGGACTATCAGACTTGATAAGAATATAGCTCCTAAAAATGTGCTTGATTTACATATACTTGGTCAGCATGACCAGACAAACGACACCGTTTTATCCAAGCTGGGTAATATTCAAAACATTGTAATTGCAAATGAAAAAGCTGCGGGTGCTGCATCATTTATGATCGGTACTACGGAATATGCTGTGCCACTTGGTAATCTTATCAATGAAGAAGAAGAGATTGCGAAGATGGAGGCTGAAATAAAATATCTTGAAGGATTTCTTGTTTCTGTTATGAATAAGCTTAACAATGAAAGGTTTGTAGCAAATGCAAAGCCGCAGGTTGTTGAGGCTGAGAAAAAGAAAAAAGCCGATGCAGAAATTAAAATTGCCTCTCTGAGGGAAAGTATAGCTGCATTATCATAAATCTTGTAAATTCAGGGATGATTAATCATCTCTGAATTTTTTATACAGGTATCAAAGACAAACACGTGCAGATGAAAAAAACAGTTATCTATTTTTGTCTTTTATTAGCTTTAAGTTTTTACTCCTGTGAAAAATTTGAAACTGAAGAAATCACTGATTGGCAACAGCTTAATGATTTTCCCGGTGCACCACGTGCTTCAGCGTCCAGCTTTGTTGTTGGAGATAAAGCCTATATATGTTTAGGACGCAGTGCCTGGAAAGGAGAGTTTTTAAATGATTTATGGGAGTATAACAGTAAAAATGATAGCTGGACCCGAAAATCTGATTTCCCGGGACATCCCAGAGTAAAAGCTGTATGTGTTTCTATCGGAACAAAGGCATATATTGGAATGGGAGCAATCGGTGCGTATGAAAGTTCCAATCTCTTTTCTGATTTCTGGGAATATGATACACAAACAGACACATGGGCTCAAAAAGCTTCGTTTCCGGGTGCCGGAAAGAATGATATGGTATACGCTGTAGTTGAAGACAAATTATACACAGCCTTAGGTTTTGACGGCATTACAAGACTCGGTGATGCATGGATGTATGATCCTGAAAAAGATACCTGGACTGGCATTGCCCCTTATCCCGACAAAGTCTCGAGTGCGGCCGGTTTCTCGATAGGAGGTAATTTTTATGTTGGATCCGGTTTCCTTGGTTTCAACCAGAAGAAATTTTATAAATATATCAAAGGGACTGACAAATGGCAGAAGTTGGCAGACATGCCTGAGGGCAGAATGCTTTCAAAGGGCTTGGCCATAGGAGATAAAGGTTATATTACACTTGGTCGTTTTTGGAATGGTAAAATGAACGGAGGAAGACTTCTATCTGATATTGTTGAGTATGATCCTGCAAGTAATACCTGGACTAAAAAAGGAAATTTTCCCGGAGGCGCCAGGCAAAATCATGTTACTTTTTGTATTGATGGCAAGGGTTATATTGTGATGGGAGAGGATGATACGGATAGAAAATCTGATGTTTGGTGTTTCAAACCCTGAATTTTATCGATATGATTAATAATACTGATTTCAATATAAGATACCTGGCATGCAGGAAGCCTTTTTTTCAGAAGTATTTGAAAAAGTATTCAGTACTGATTACGTTTGTGATTTTCCTGAATACGTACATTCTTGCTGAAGAAACTGATTTAAATATAAAAACGGATTCTATAACATATAGTCTGGGAGCCCGTACTGTTTTAGGTTCAGGACAATATGCTCCCTTTCTGACTGCTGCAAATCAGTATGACAGGCATTCAATCTATTCTAATAATCTGTCTGTTTGGGGAAATATTCATAAAGACCTTAATTTAAAAAAGTTCTTTGATTACGGTTTCGGGGCAGAGATTGACGGCAATATTTCATCAAAAGAAAACCGGATTTATCCCGGGGAGTTATATGCTGAAGCCAAAGCATGGCTGCTTATATTTACAGCCGGTATGAAAAGAGAAAATTTCAGCAGTAGTGATGCTTTGCTTTCAAGTGGAGGGATGCTTTATTCACACAACAGCCGTCCATTACCATCATTAACCTGCAAATCTGTCGGCTGGGTTAAAGTTCCGTTTACTTTTGGCCTGCTGGAATGTATGGGGGGAATGTCACATGGATGGTTCACGGATAGTACAGTAACAAAGAATACGCTTTTACATTATAAATATGGTGGATTGCGCCTTGGTGGAAAGTTCCCGGTAAAATTAAGCTACGTTTTAAATCATGCCGCTCAGTGGGGAGGCACGAATCCATATTATGGAACAAGTCCGGCGACATTAAGCAACTTTATCAGAGTTTTTAAGGCGCAGAGCGGAGATGCAAATGCCCCTGCCACAGAGCGATATAACGTGCTTGGAAACCATATTATTTCAAAATACTATGGCATAGAATATGAATCCAAAAATTTCAATGTCGAATTCTATTGGCAAAATCT
>CAZCPI010000035.1:2677-18472 GCA_964500535.1 uncultured Bacteroidales bacterium | reverse complement strand
ACTCAACATGACGATTTTGTGAAACCTGCTGATGAAAGCCCTGAAGCTATTGATAAGGCTGATAGTGAAATGCTTGCAAAAATCAGAAAAGACATCATTGAAATCCTGATTCCAAGGGTAAAGGCAAAACAAAAGAAAGAGGTTGCTGATTTGTTTAATGACGACATCATTTATCACGTAAATCCGACAGGAAAGTTCGTTATTGGAGGTCCTCACGGAGATACAGGACTGACTGGCCGTAAGATAATTGTTGATACTTACGGAGGTAAAGGTGCTCACGGTGGTGGTGCATTCTCAGGCAAAGATCCTTCCAAGGTTGACCGTTCAGGTGCATATGCTGCCCGTCATATCGCTAAAAATCTGGTGGCTGCCGGAGTGGCTGACGAAGTTTTGGTACAGGTTTCATACGCTATCGGCGTAGCTAAGCCAATGAACCTTTACATCAACACATACGGTACTTCAAAACTTGCCTTATCGGACGGTGATCTTGCAGCTAAAATGTATGATCTTTTTGACATGCGCCCTAAAGCTATCGAGCAAAGACTTAAACTCCGTAATCCAATTTACTCTGAAACCGCCTCTTATGGTCACATGGGGCGCGAACCAAAGATTATAAGCAAGACATTCAAGTCACGTTATGAATCCGAAAAGACTATTGAAGTTGAGCTCTTCACATGGGAAAAGCTTGATTATATAGAAAAGATCAAACAGACTTTGGGTCTTTAATATTGATGGTTAATACAACTATCTTTTATTAGGATATTGCAAAATACTTAGATTTACGAGGGCGCTTAAAACCAGCGTCCTCTTTTTTATTTACATTATGAACATATGTTCATATTTATTCCTATATTTGTCATTATTATTCTTAAAAATATAAGAGTTATGCCACGGCCTAAACAATGCAGAAGAATAGTTTCTCCGCCAATTATGAAGGGATTCAAACCAATAGGCATCCCACGATCACAAATCGAGGATGTAATTTTACAATATGACGAATATGAAGCACTCAGATTGCTTGATTACGAAGGTCTTGTTCAAGAAGAGGCTGCCGAAAAGATGAATGTTTCCCGACCTACTCTAACCAGAATTTATGATAATGCCCGCAAGATAATAGCAAAAGCTTTTGTTGAGGGGAAAGCAATAGTTATTGATGGAGGAAATGTGGATTTTGGTCGTTCTTGGTTTCGCTGTAATAAGTGCAACAAACTTATTGATGGTCTTGATAATCATGTACCCTGCAAAAACTGTAAAAGCTATGGAAATAGCGAATTGACTCAAATCAATTAAAAAAAGCATCTAAACCAATGATATTTTTGATATACAGTTCCCAATATGGCTCTAATGTAAAATAAAATAACAAATGAAGATTGCTGTTCTTGCAGATAATAGAAATCAGAATGAAGCTTTTCAAACTGAGCATGGGCTGAGTATATATGCTGAAACCGAAAGTTATTGTATAATAATGGATGCTGGTTCTTCAGATTTATTTATGCTTAATGCCAATAAACTTGGTATAGACCTGCAAAATGTAGATTATGTTTTTATATCTCATGGGCATTCAGATCACTTAGGGGGACTAACATATTTTCTTGATAAAAATGAAAAAGCCAAAGTTATAATGTCATCTGAAATTAAAAATCAGAAATACTACTCGAAACGAGAAGGTCTTCATAGTATCAGTGTTGATTTTGATTTTGAAAAATTTCAGGGTCGTATCATATTTGTAGATGAGCAATTTAATATCTCTGATGATATTGCAATTTTTAAAAATCACTCTTTCAAATACCAATTACCTAAAGGCAACAGCACTCTATATCGTAAAGAGCCAGATGGAAATATTATACCTGATAACTTTAATCATGAACTGATTTTAACTATCGGAACAGATAAGCTATTCGTTTTTACCGGTTGTTCTCATAATGGATTATTAAACATTCTTGAAACTGTAACATCAAAGTTGTCACTTCCCATCGGTTGGGCAATGGGAGGGTTTCATTTGATATCAAAAAAAGATGGTTTCGCTTATGAAACAGATGTTGAATTAATTGAATTGGGGAACTTTTTAAAATCAGAATACCAGGAAACTCAATTTTTTACAGGGCACTGTACTGGTGACAATGCATTTAATAAAATGAAAACCATAATGGGAAATCAACTGAAACAATTCTATTGTGGATATATACTTGAAATTTAAATAATAAAACAATTATGAATGTTGCTATTACATCAGAAGGAAATACACTTAATTCAATAGTTGATCCAAGATTTGGAAGATGCGCTTATTTTGCAATTTACGACACAGAAACTAAAAAAACTGAGTTTATACTAAATCCGGCAAAAGATTCTAATGAAGGTGCCGGACCTGCTGCCGTTAAATTTGTTGCCTCAAAAGGAGTAAAAAAAATTATTGCCGGTGAATTTGGAGGTAAAATAAAGACTTTACTTGATAGTCTAAACATTGTTATGCAAAATGAACATGGTAAAACTATCTTAGAAATAATTGAAGGATTATAACAATTCAACGTCATGTCTAAATTAAATGGAAAAGGTCCTGAGGGGCAAGGCCCGGGAACAGGACGAAAAATTGGGAAATGCAGTTTTTTATCAGATGATGAAAAGTTGAAACTACTTGGAACCGGTATGGGTAAACGCCGCAAAGAGGGTGGTGGTGAAGGAAGGAATAAAAGACTTAAAAGTGGTATTAATTAAAACTATTAAAACTAATTAAATTATGTCTGGTTTGAATCAAAAAGGACCAATGGGTCAAGGACCTATGACTGGTCGAAAAATGGGTAAGTGTACTAACTTTGGAGCTGGAAGAAACGGATCAACGATAAACCCCGAACAAGAAGACACTGAGTCTTTAGATCAAGGTATGGTCCGTGGAATGGGATTCGGTTGTCGTAGAATGGGATTTAGAGGTATGGGCCGCGGTATGGGAGCCGGTGGTCGTGGAATGGGTTTGATGAATCAAAACCGATTTCGTAACGGTAGATAATTAATTATTCATTCCTCAATCAGCATATCTGCGTGAATAATACTTGTATTTGATAAAATGATTTGTTTAAAAAAATAGCTTTTTAACATTTAAATTTTAAAATTATGGAACAGGAAGTATTTTCGATGCCAAGAATTGGCGAAAAAGCACCGGAATTTATAGCTGTAACTACCCAGGGAGAAATCAATTTCCCCACTGATTACAAAGGAGAATGGGTTATACTTTTTAGTCACCCTGCTGATTTCACACCAGTTTGCACATCTGAGTTTATGACATTTGCCACTATGGAAAAACAATTCATTCAGGCAAACTGTAAACTTGTCGGACTATCGGTTGATGGTCTTTACAGTCACATAGCATGGCTTCGCACAATTAAGGAAAAGATTGAATATAAAGGGATGAAGAATGTAGAAGTTACTTTTCCATTGATTGAAGACATAACTATGGATGTCGCTAAAAAATATGGCATGATCCAACCTGGAGAAAGCAATACAAAAGCAGTAAGAGCTGTATTCTTCATTGACCCAAACGGAATCATAAGAACTATCATTTATTATCCTCTCAGCCTTGGTCGTAATTTTGATGAATTGTATCGTGTACTGATTGCACTTCAAGCTGCTGATGAATTCGGCATAGCAACTCCGGCTGACTGGAGACCCGGAGATGATGTAATTGTTCCAACAGCTGGGTCATGTGGAGTCGCTAAAGAGAGGATGGAAAACAAAAATGAAGATACCACTTGTTATGATTGGTTCTTCTGTACAAAAAAACTGGATAAAGACACGGTTTTAAATAAAATAATTAATAAATAAATTCAATTATGCGTGTATGTTTTTGATAATCAAAGAAGGTTTTGCACTATCAATAAACATACACGCTTTTTCATAACTGACTAATTAATAAAATGACAAAAAAAATTGCTATCCCGATGGAAAACGGAATGCTTTGTTCTCACTTCGGACATTGTGAATATTTTGCGATTGCAACTGTGGAAGACAAAAAAATCATGGAAATTATTGAAAAAGCACCCCCTGCTCATGAACCTGGATTGTACCCAAGATGGGTAGCCTCTTTTGGTGTAACAGATGTTATTGCCGGAGGAATGGGTCAAAAAGCTATTGATTTGTTTAACCAGCAAAATATCAATGCTTTTGTTGGCGCCCCTATAAAAGGAGCGAAAGAAATCATAGAAGACTATTTATCAGGGAATCTTTCACTAAATGCAAATTATTGTAACCATGATGACAAAGACGGACACAGCTGCAGACACTAAGTTGCTTATAGATAAAATTGATTGCCGTTGTATGGCATGTCATTTTGATTCTTTTGACCGTTTGTTGTCAAAACTTTCAGCCACATATGATCAAAGACAAGAGTTTTTCGGCTTTTTTAATATTCTAATGTCAAGAGGCAATACGATTTCCATGGTTCAAATTTATAGCGAGCTAAACAGGGAATTTTGCCGGATTATTGGCATAACCAATCCATATGAGAAAGAGAAGGTCGAGAGTAATTCTCAATCACTTTTATTATACAAGAAACTCAGAATAAAAGTTCTTGAATCTTCTGATCCTTTTATTATGGCATTAAGACTTGCAATTGCCGGAAACATTATTGATTATGGTGCTAATGCAAGTTTTGATATTGAAGAAACTATTAAAAAAGTTATTATTAGCGACTTTGCAATTGATCATTCAAAAGAATTAATTCAAAAGATTAAAACTTCTTCAAGAATATTATACATTGGCGATAATGCCGGCGAGATTGTATTTGATAAATTACTGATTGAAATGATTATGCACCCTCATATGACATTTGCGGTACGAGGATCACATGTATTAAATGATGCAACGATTGAAGACGCCAAACAGGTTGGTATGAATTTAGTTGCTGATGTCATCAGTAATGGCTATGATGCTCCTTCTACTTTATTAAGTGAGTGCAGTGAAGAGTTTATGCACTATTACAACGAAGCCGATCTAATTATTTCAAAAGGTCAGGGTAACTATGAAGGATTAATGAATGAAAATGATGCGCGAATTTTCCACTTACTAATGGTAAAATGCGATGTAATTGCTGAGCTGTTGAACGTAAAAAAAGACAGCTTTGTGGTTTACAATAAAACAATAATTACTGATAATAATTAAGTGAAGTCGAATATAAAAATTGCTGTTGCAAGCGGCAAAGGTGGAACCGGTAAAACGTTTATAACTACCAATCTTTTTAATACACTTCTTAAAAGAAACCATACAGTCGCCCTGATTGATTGCGATGCAGAGGAACCTAATGACAGAGAATTTTTAACTGGAGAAATGCTATACTCACATAAAGTGACTCAAAAAGTGCCTGTAATTGATGAAAATAGTTGCACCTATTGCGGGAAATGCAATGAATATTGCAACTATAATGCAATTTTTTTTCTGAAAGAAGCCAAAATAATAAGAGTACTTGACGAGCTTTGTCATGGATGTGGGGCTTGCTCTATTGCATGCAGGGACAATGCAATATCTGAAAAAGATGATGCTTTAGGCTTGGTAAACAGATATTCAATTTCTTTAAAAAGCACTCTTATTGAAGCCAGAATGAATGTGGGGGTATATTCCCCAGTCAATATCATTAAGGCTGCGATTAAAGAAGCTACTGGATTTGATTTAGTTTTGCTTGACTCTCCTCCGGGTACTTCCTGTCCATTTATTCAAACAGTTGCTACAGCTGATTATGTAGTTTTAGTAACTGAACCTACACCATTTGGTTTAAGTGACTTAATGCAATCTGTAGAGACACTAAAAGGGATGGGCAAATCTTGTGGAGTAATTATCAATAGAGCAGGTTTAGGAAATGACGACATATATGAATACCTGCAAATAGAAAATTTACCATTATTAATGACTGTGCCTTTTGATAAGGAAATAGCCATCAGCTACTCAAACGGAAAACTAGTAAGCAATATTAATTCAGATTGGGAGGAAAAATTCTATCAGTTATACCTTACTATTAATGAACAGTATGGAAATAGCAATAATTAGTGGAAAAGGTGGAACCGGAAAAAGTAGTATAAGTGCAGCATTTGCTACTTTACAAAATGAAATAGTTTTAGCCGATTGCGATGTAGATGCAGCGAATCTTTTCCTTTTGTTCAATCCGGTTTGTGACGAAGAATACGCTTTTGTTTCAGGGCAGAAAGCAGTAATTAATCAGGATATATGCAACAGTTGCGGAGTTTGTATAGATTACTGCAGGTTTGATGCAATTTTTGAAAAAGAAAATAAGGTAAACATTATAGAAACACTCTGTGACGGATGTTTATTATGTTCTCGAATTTGCCCATATAATGCAATCAGCATTGTAAATGAAGACAAAAGCCGAATGTATGCCGGTTATTTTCAAAATGGCAGGATGGTATACGGGCGGCTTGCACCTGGAGAAGAAAACTCAGGCAGACTAGTCAATCTGGTTCGTGAAAAAGCTAAACAGATTGCAAAAGATAACGGAATTAAAACTATAATAATTGACGGACCTCCCGGTATCGGTTGTCCAGTAATCAGTACTATTACCGGTGTAAATGCTGTTATAGTTGTAACCGAACCCACACTTTCAGGGCTTCATGATCTGAAACGAACGATTGAGATTACTGCCGGCTTTAAATTACACACTAGTGTAATCATCAATAAGTTTGATATTAATACAGATATGACATCAAAAATTGAATCTTTTTGCAATCAAAACGGGATAAAAGTTGTTGGCAAATTTCCTTTCGATCCGCTAATTGTAGAAGCTATGGTTAATTGTCAATCAATCACGGACTATGCTCCAGATTCAGTAATAAGCAACCTGATTAGAGATACATATTCAAAAATTATCACAGATTTATAATAGGTTTAAGATGAAAAATCAAAATAATATTGCAAAAACAAAAATACCGGATGTCAAAAAAATTATTATGGTAACATCCGGAAAAGGAGGTGTTGGCAAGTCGACTGTTGCGTCCGGTCTTGCCCTTACACTTGTACGAGAAGGTTATTCAGTTGGTCTTTTAGATGCAGATATTTTTGGACCATCTATTCCAACATTATTTAAAATCAAAGATGATGACAGACCTGCTTTAACCGAGAAAAACGGTAGACAGCTAATGGAACCGTTTAACAGACTCGGTCTTAAAATAATGTCAATAGGATTTTTCTTTGATGAGAAACAGGCAGTAGTATGGAGAGGGCCTATGGTGACCAATGCAATTAAGCAGCTTTTAACCGAAACCGACTGGGGTCTACTTGATTATTTAATCATAGATACTCCTCCTGGGACAGGAGATGTATTGATAACTCTATTACAAAGTTTTTATATTTCAGGTGCCATTGTGGTTACAACGCCTCAAAAAATATCTATTGCAGATGTGCAAAAAACGGTTAACATGCTACAGGATCAGCAAATTGGAATCCCTATACTGGGTATAGTTGAAAACATGTCCTGGTTCACCCCGACTAAACACCCTGACGAAAAATACCTTATCTTTGGGGAAGGAGGAGCACAAAGATTATCTGACATTTTCAATATACCTGTATTGACTCAAATACCTGTTAATGAATTAATCTGTAAGGGTTGTGACAATGGCAATCTTTCATCCTTACTTGACGAACAAAATATTGAATTTGCATTCAAACAGCTGACATATACTGTAATAAATCAAAAGAAGGAATATCGATATCTTAATAATAAATAATGATTACGAACGAGCTTAAATTAAGGGTAGCCTATTCTGATACTGACAGAATGGGAACCGTTCATCATTCAAATTATGCTAAATATTATGAACTTGCCAGATGGGAACTTCTGAGAAGTATAGGAGTCCCCTATCAATCAGTTGAAGATGCAGGCATTATGTGTCCTGTAATCAGCATGAGATTCAAATTCAGGAAGACAACAAGATATGATGAATTACTTACAGTCAAAACAACTTTAAAAGCAATAAAAGGAGTCCGTATCTGGTTTACTTACCTCCTTTACAACGAAAAAGAGGAATTAATAAATGAAGCCGAGACAGAGCTGGCTTTTGTAGGTTTGAATGACTGGAAACCATGTCTTCCTCCTGGTTTCCTTATAGAAGCAATTGAAAAGAATTTATATGACAGAACAACAGAACAAATTGATTGAAGACAGAGTAAGCAAAGCGGTTGACTTATTTGAAAGTGGATATAACTGCTCTCAATCTGTATTTATGGCTTATGCTGACTTGTATGATTTTGATGTTGAAACCGCCGCAAAAATTGCTACATCATTCGGAGGTGGTATGGGAAGACTTCGTGAAGTTTGCGGAGCTGTAAGCGGCATGTTTATGGTACTCGGACTACAATATCCGGCAAATGACATCACAGATAAAAAAGCAAAAACAGATAATTACGAGGCTGTTCAAAAGACTGCCAGGGAATTCAAACAAGAGATGGGTTCCTATATTTGCGCTGATATTTTAAAAATCAAAAGAGAGCCTGAAAATGCAACTCCTTCCGAGCGAAATGCAAAGTATTACGCCTTAAGACCATGCAGTCGCTGCGTGGCTATAGCTGCTGAAATCACTGGCAATGAAATCTTAGGGATTGAAAAATAATCCAGCAAACACCTGAAGTTGCATAGCTGACATTATAAATAAAAAATCCGGATTTGATATTTTGAGAGTCTACAGGTAATTTTATAATTGCCCCTGATCAATTTTGATGATAATCCGCTCAATCATCAGATCTTTATAACTACCATCGTATTCTGACTTGAGATCGGCCTTAAATAACTTCGCTATACCTTGCCAGAAACCGGCAACAAATGAACCACGATAAGCTCTGATTAATTCGTATGAAGAGGAATTACACTGTCTGTCAATAAGTTTAATCAGTATTTTACCCTGGTTAAATGTCATTTTTCGTAAAGTTGCATCATACTCTTTCACAAGGTCTTTTTCCATCCTTTTCATGTGTTTGTCTCTTGCCTTCTGGTCAGGAAGGGTTTCCATATAATCCATGGTTTCAAGGAGAGTATAGTACACAAGTTTGGACAAAGGGTATGCAACTTTAACATCTCTGACCATCTTCCAGTAGAATTTTTCTTCTCTCTTGTTTCTGAAAGTTTCCTTAGGGAAAATATAAATTGTCCTTAGACATATCAGAGGGATGGTATCACCATCAAGTACTTCTGTGAAGACAGTTCTTTTGGTAGTACCATAGGGTATCTCACCAAATACTTCTTCATAGGGCAAATTACTGGCAGATACGACCCTTTGAGCTTCCCCTGATTGTATGATAGTTAAAGTAAAAATCGCTAATAAGAAAACAAATTTCCTCATCTCAAAGAATTCGTTTTTAGAACAGGTGCAAAAGTAATGAAATTTTAGCGGGTTTCTCTAAGCCTTATTCATTTACAACATATTTTAATATTTGTTGAGTTTATCAAAAATCAGCATACTAATTTTTTGTTTCTTTTTTATTATTATTATTTTTGCTTTGTTTTAATATTAAATATAACATGCCGGCAAAAACACTGACCATCTTGTATATTTTCATAATTGTAACTATTAGTTCCAGGGCTGATATTCCATGGATCAATGATGCTGAAAACATCGGCACAGGAGGAAACCACATCCTCTATGAAATGGACAAAAGAAGTTCAATTACAGCCGGATATGTTTGCCCATACCAGTTAAAAGAATTATCTGTCAGGAAACTTGAGCTTTTAATACCTGTTTACGGAACAGATATATCCGGGTTGCTGGAGCAATCAGGAGATGAAATATTTAATGAAACAATGGCATTTGCTGGTGCAGGAAAACATCTTTCCGAAAAAATATATTTGAGTGTCCAATGCGGTATATATTCTGTTAAATCTGTTGTTAATGAAGGTGGCGCTACGGTTTTAGCAAACCTGCAAATGCTATATAAGCCTGCAGGAAACCTGATTATTGGCACTTACATCTTCAATCCTGTTGGTCTTGAAATTAAAACACAAACTATTCCATTCAAAACAGGACAATCGTTTCATACAGGTTTCAGATATGACCCGGTCGAAAACTTTTCAGTTATACTTGAATATTCAAGATTCCTGGGCAAATATTCAAAAATCAGCTTAGGAGCCGACTATGCAATCCTTAAGACATTCCATATCAGAGGTGGAATTTCGGCAAATCCTGTAATTCCATCATTTGGTATCGGATGGACCACAAACAGACTTGCCTTGTCATTTGCAATCAACCGGCATCCGGTTTTGGGGAATACTCCGGCGATAAGTATTAATTACAACTTGAAAAGCAAATGAGGATTAATATAATAATTCCACTTACAGTCTTTTTCATAGTTATTCCGATTTTAGTCAGATCTGAGGAAGACAGCCTGTATAATGAGGTTTTTATCTCTTTGCTTGAAGAAATTTCAGAAAAAGAAGATGCTGCTGTTACTGATGAACTTTATGAGAAATTTTCGGAGTTAACTGAAAATCCTGTAAATCTTAATGAAACTTCCAGAGAGGAATTGGAGTCCGTCCCGTTATTATCCAAAGATCTTGCCGAATCAATTTCATATTATATCTACAGACATGGCCCATTAAAAGATATAAACGAATTAAAGCTAGTTGAAGGTATGAACGAAAAGACTCTGAAACTTTTAAAATCAACAACCTTTGCAGGTTTCTCAAGGACAGAAATCTCAGGCAGGCGAACTTTAAAAGAGATGTTGAAATACGGCAAAAGTGAAATCAGGATGTCTTCGGGAAGAACTGTTCAAAAAAAGGCAGGTTATATAAATGATGAAAGTGAATCAGGGGGATACACCGGTGATCCTTTGTCTTTTTCGCTAAGATATGGTTTCAAATATAAAGAAACTATAATGTGGGGAATGGTAGTCGAAAAAGATCCGGGTGAAAAGTTGTTTTCAAGGAAGATATTGGCTGATTATAATTCGTTTAATTTTTGCCTTAATGAAATCGGCATTATAAAAAATTTAATAGTTGGAGATTACACTTTGTCTTTTGGACAAGGTCTTGTCTGCGGAAATAATTTCTCACTTGGCAAAAATCTATCATCGTCTGCACCTGATGTTTACGGTAATAAGATAAAAAGGCACTTTTCCCTGTCAGAGCAGGGTTTTATGAGGGGTCTGGCTTCGTCAATATATTTAATCAGGGGTGAAAACGGGAGCAAAAAACCCTGTGAAATTATTTTAACAGGTTTTTGGTCTGGTAAAAAAATCGATTCAAACATGGAAGGAGAATACTGCACATCCATAAACAAAACCGGACTACACAGAACTTCAGGCGAAATTGAGAGCAGATCAAACAATATGGTTTCAACATATGGATTACATCTTGAAGGCGACTTTAAAAATGTACAACTGGGATTTACTGCATTTAACTGGAGACTTAAGCACGAACTCAAGCCGGAAATAAAGCCATACAATCTGTTTTACTTCAGAGGCAACCAAGGTTCAGACTATTCGGTCGATTACAGGCTTAAGATCATGAATATCCTTATTTACGGAGAACTTTCCGTTGACAAAGAGGGCGATGCAGCTGCAATCGGCTGTGTAAGCATCAAACCTTCCAGCAGAATAAATCTGTCCGCTTTGTATCGCAATTATTCTGTTAAATACGATTCTTTTTTTGGAAATGCCTTCCGCGAAGGAAGCGGAGTCAGAAACGAAAGTGGTTTCTACTCTGCTTTGGAATGGTTTCCTCTAAAATATTTCAGGCTTAACGCATACATCGATATATTTGAATTTCCATGGCTCACTTACACTGTTAATTCTCCTTCTTCAGGTCATGAATATGCTGCTCAGATAATTTGGAATAACCGCAGGGACTCTGAAATCTCTCTACGTATTAAATTCAAAAACACAGACAGTAATATTTCAGGTGAAACCGGACATTTGACTTCAATTGCAGAATCAAAAAAAGAGCAATACCGGTTAAAATACAGATACAACAGGAAAAGCTGGATATTTTGCACAACGTTTGATATTAATCAATACAAAATGGGAATTCAAAAGAGCACTTTAGGTATGGCACTTTCACAGACTCTGAGCTACAAACCTGCAAATAAAAAAGTCAGCCTGGATTTCAGGTACGCGATTTTTGATGCCGCCAATTACGAAAACAGGATTTTCCTTTATGAAAATTCATTGCCAGGCAACTTTTCGATGCCATCACTATATGGAACGGGATCAAGACAAAGTGTTTGTCTGAATTTTGATTTAAGCAGAAATCTTAAAATATATACTAAACTTGGAAACTTCATTTACAGCGATAAAGACTTTTGCGGTACAGGAAACGAAAAAGTTGAAGGCAGGTGCCTCACAGACATTGAATTAATGGTTAAATGGAAGTTTTAGTGCAGATTTAAGAGAAAGAATGAATAACTTTGCAACGTTTTAAAATATTTGAGAAATGCCTACAATTTTGTTTGATGAAATCATCTTTGGCCCGGTTAAGAGCAGAAGACTTGGAATTTCACTGGGAGTCAACCTTCTCCCTGTAAATGGTAAAGTATGTTCTTTTGATTGTCTGTACTGCGAATGTGGATTAAATCATCAACATAAGGGCGGGAAGTTACCCGGTGCTGAAGAAGTTACAGCAGCACTCAAAGTAAAGTTGGGCAAGCTCAGGGAAGATAAGATTACTCCTGATGTTATAACCTTTGCCGGAAACGGTGAACCGACTCTGCATCCTGATTTTCTTAAAATTATCGAAGAAACCATTGCTTTAAGAAATGAATGGTTTCCAAAAGCTAAAGTCAGTGTGCTTTCAAATGCCACAACACTCGACAAACCTGATGTATTTAAAGCCCTTAAACTTGTAGACAACGCTATTATGAAGCTTGACAGTGCTTTTGATGAAACGGTTAGAAAAATGGACAGACCTGTTAATGCCTCATACAAGGTTTCAAAGATTGTTGAAAATCTTGAAACATTTGAAGGGAAAGTAATAATCCAGACAATGTTTACCCGTGGCAGTTATAATGGTGAAAGTTTTGATAACACTACTAGTGCAGAAGTTAATGCTCTTGTTGATTTATATAAAGAGATAAATCCGGAGTCTGTAATGATCTACACACTTGACAGGGATACTCCCGTGGATAGTCTTGAAAAAATATCTTTAACTGAACTTAATAAGATAGCCGCTATTATCAGAAAAAAAACGGGTAAGCCTGTAAGTGTAGCAGGATAGCCTTAATTATAGTTTCAAATGCTAAAGAATGATTTCAGACTTGTAAAAACTTCAGACGGTTCTGATACTTTGTTTTCGGATACCATGAATGAATCTTATCATTCAGTGAATGGTGCTGTCCGGGAATCTATGCATGTTTTTATTAATAACGGGTTAGAAAAATTAATTGAAGCGCCTGAAAATGACATCGATACTGCGGAGTCTTTGATCAAAACCCATACTCCCGTAAATATCCTTGAGATAGGCTTTGGAACCGGTTTAAACTGCCTTCTAACATGGATTGAGGCAAAAAAAAGAAATCTTTGTGTTAACTATGAAACCATCGAAGCTTTTCCTCTGTCAAAAGAAATTACGGACTCACTTAATTATGGTAAAATAATTGACGAATCGTATCAGGAAACATTTTTAAGTATACATGATTGTAATTGGGGGGATTGGATTGATATTGAATTACACGCACCGGAATTGAACCAACTCAACGTTGAGCAGCGGGGAATGCGCTCACCGGAATTCAGGCTTAAAAAAATAAATGCGGACTTCACAAAATACGAACTGACTTTCGGGTATGATCTTGTCTATTACGACGCTTTTGCACCTAATAAACAGCCTGAATTATGGGAAGAAAATCTTTTTGCAAAGCTCTTTAATGCAATGAATCCCGGAGGCATTCTTGTTACATATTGTGCAATGGGTGAAGTCAGGAGAAGATTGCAAAGATCAGGTTTCACCACTTACAGACTACCCGGCCCTCCGGGGAAAAGGGAAATGTTGATGGCGAAGATAATTATGTAGCCTGCCTGATTTAACTCTTGAATATAAGATTTAAACTGATCAGGCATCAAAAAAAGGCATCCCGGGGGATTTAACAAATCAGTACAGGAAATAAAACAATAGCGAAAATGTAATAAGAAGTATAAACATCACTCTTGAATACCAGCTATCCACAAGCGAAAAATAATGTGATGTAATTAAAGATAATAAACAGAAAATAATTAAAAGCAATTCAATACTGTTGTTCGAGAAAAGCCATATACCAATTAATGACAACAGCATAATTATGATACTGTTCATATGGTTTCTGGTTATTAGCTTGTCCAGATGACTTTTTGGCCAGAAAGATATCAAAGCAGATATCATCAATACTGACATAAAAATCAGGTAAACCACTTCCACAACAGATACTTTATTGAAATCAGGGAGGGTGATCTGCAATAAAGCATTTCCAAACATATTAAAACATTCAGTTTTACCCGATAAAATGATATAAATTGCGACTATCCAGTATATACCAGCAGCACCAAGTACTGTTGATAAAAAACTTCTTACAGATATTCCCCTGAATGTAGTTACTATCAGCCACATGACAGGTATCAGAAAAACCAATTTAATCTGAAATAATGAAGCCAGAGACATAAGTATCGAAGATTCAAAAAGTGCTTTATTTGGTGAGCCTGAACCTAAGGCGCTAAGTAATCTTGTTATTGAAAGGCAGAAAAACAAGCAGGATAAAGTGATACCTTTTATGGGAAGAAATGGAATAAATATCGCTGAAAATAAACAAAAAAGAAAAAATGAAAAAAAGCTTCTGACTCTTACCAACCTGAACTCAGAAGAGATATTATGTAAAAGTAAAGCCACAATAATCATATTCACAAACCTCATTATCCGGAAAGGAATAAGGTTGCTCATATATTGTTCAGCATTTATAAGGTTTAAGATTGAAAAATTATCCTTGCTTAATCCGGATAATAATTCAGATGAATCCACTTGTTGAGGGAATAAAATATCCCTAAACACTGAAAATACCAATATCAGTATGCCTGAAAAAAGCAATCCCCTGGTATATGTTATCCTGGTAAGAAATCCTTTCTTCATTACAATAGATCAAAACCTATATCGGATCTGAAATACTTCCCTTCATAATTGATTAATGCTGCATTTTTAAATGATTGTGACAATGCTTCATCCTTTGTGTTCCCATATGAACTGACAGCAATAACACGTCCACCGTTAGTTACGATATCTTCCCCGGCATATTTAGTTCCTGCATGAAAAACAACACTGCCCCTGACATCTTCAAGACCGGTAATAACTTTGCCTTTATCATAATTTCCGGGGTATCCGCCTGAAACCTGCATCACGGTCACAGCATAACGATTATCAAACTCAATCGTTTTAGTATCAAGATTGCCCTGAGCTACACCTTCAAGCAAATCCACAAAATCAGATTTAATTCTCAGCATTACGACCTCAGTCTCAGGATCACCCATACGTGCATTATATTCAATCACATAAGGTTCATCTTTTACATTAATCAAACCAAAAAAGATGAATCCTTTATAATCTATACCTTCTGAAGCCAGTCCTTCCACGGTCGGCTTTATTATCCTCTCTTCTACTTTGCTCATAAAAATTTCATCGGCAAAAGATACAGGTGAAACCGCGCCCATACCACCTGTATTAAGTCCGGTATCTCCTACACCAATCCTTTTATAGTCCTTGGCAACAGGAAGTATTTTATAATTTTTGCCGTCAGTCATAGCAAAAACAGAGCATTCGATTCCTGAAAGGAACTGCTCGATTACAACAGTTTTACTTGAATC
>CAZCPI010000035.1:0-2577 GCA_964500535.1 uncultured Bacteroidales bacterium | reverse complement strand
ATGAGGTTTCCGGATCGTTTTTAAAATAATCGTACACACCCTTAACCAATGGGTCTTCAGGGCCAACAATAATCATATCCACATCATTTGACAAAATAAAGCTCTTTAAAGCTGCAAAATCAGTCGCTGAAATGGGAACATTTGTACCAACCAGCCCTGTTCCTGCATTTCCCGGTGCAATAAAAAGTTTTCCGGTTTTATCACTTTGTGCAATTTTCCAGGCAAGCGCATGCTCCCTGCCACCTGATCCGAGTAACAACAGATTCATATTCAAATTTTTTATTAACGGCAAAGATACTTCATCCCTGATAAACTTCATTCATTTTGAATTATTTTTGCAAGAAGTAAAATATTGTATGGACAGACATGCACTGACAGAGTTTATTAAAACTGAAGCTATTAATCTTGGTTTCGACATTTGCGGCATAGCAAAAGCTGATACTGTATCGGCTGAATTTGCGCGTGGTTATGAGACCTGGTTAAGTAATGGTTTCAACGCGGATATGTCCTACATGAACAGAAATACTGATAAAAGGCTGGATCCCCGTAAACTTGTAGATGAAACCAAATCTGTTATCGTAGTTGCCTTGAACTACTACCATGAATCAAAACAAGACAATTCAACAACTGATGACAGACTTAAAATTGCCAGGTATGCGCTTAATCCGGATTATCATAAGATCATCCGTGACAAGCTATACATGTTGCTTGAATCGGTAAGATCACAAGGCATATCTGTCAGGGGCAGAGCTTTTTGTGATTCAGCTCCTGTAGCTGAAAGATATTGGGCTAAACAGGCCGGCATTGGATGGACAGGTAAAAACCATAATATAATAATACCGGGTAAAGGTTCTTTTTTTCTTTTAGGAGTTTTGATAGTTGATATTGAGCTTGAATACGATCAACCGATAAAGGACTATTGCGGAAAATGCAATAAATGCATTGAGGCATGCCCGGGCTCAGCTTTAAGTTCTGAAAATGGCCTGGATGCAATAAAATGTATTTCTTGGATGAATATTGAAAAAAAAGAAGAGCTTACCGAAGAGGAAGCTATTTTATGCGGTAAAAACGGGTATTTTTTCGGCTGCGATATCTGCCAGGAGGTCTGCCCATGGAACAGGTTCAGCAATGAGCAGACACTTGAAGAAATGCAACCTATAGACCGACTCTCCGGTTTTGATGTTCATGAGTTTTTAACATTTGATGAAGCAGCATTTGAGAAAACTTTTGCTGATACCTGCCTGTACAGATCCGGGCTCAGAAAATTGACAAACAATTTGAATATCATAATGTTAAAACGCCTGTAATCCTTGCTTTCAGCTTAAATATTTATTATTATTGCAACATATTGGTGTAAAAAGGATATCTCCATATACCTGTTTATTTAGTTACAGATACGGTTTACGGAATTGAGGTTCATAAAATTTAATTAAAATGAAAGCACTACGTTTTTTGTTTATTCTGATACTTTCTTCAGTTTTGATTTCTTGTACAGGCGATTCGGGATGGGATTTGTTTGGCGATAAACCTTCCAGAAGAAGACTGAATGATAATGGATTTGCAATTTATACTACTAAGAACTTTATGCCTTATAATCAATCTATAGATTATAATACATTTAATCTTGATACTGTTGATTTAAATGATAAACCTTTTTTGACCGGTGAAGACATAATAAGCTATGACTCGTCATCTCATGTTCTGACACTTGATAAAAACAGGATTGAACTTACATATCCAAGACAATCTGTTTACGGACAAATGTTTATAGTCTTTCTTTATGATGAGCCTGTTTACTGTGGTTTCTTCTGGTATGCTTTTTCTTCTGTACCATGCAACTGGATTTACATCCGGGATGCTAATGAAAATGGAGGACTTAAATCTAATCAAATAGAATTAAGCGCCGGTTTTCCAAATCCATCGTTTTTCCATGGATCAGATCCCAGATCTGACAAGAAAATTATTGAATACTTTAAATCCGCCGGCAAACTTACCGCGGGCAAACCTATTCATCATTCCGGTCTTAGTTTTTTCAGAGCTTATGCATCAGCTGATGACACGCTAGGTATAAACTTTTCGCTGCCATTGGAGAAATTCTATTTAGCGGAGAATCCTATTATTTCATACGATGAAATTCTCAAATATGATACTCTGAGTCACACGATGGATATGGCAATCACTGCTGATGAAGTAGCATCAAGGATTGGCAAATATTGGGGAGGAACTTTTGTTGCAACTTTAGATGATGAAAGACAGTATTCAGGAGTACTGGTTTCGCCAACAGTTTCAAGAACTTTTTCAACGATTACCATCATTCAGCCCTTGTATGAACTTGATAAACTTGGACCAAAACAAATCAGGGTAACTTTAGGGTACCCTGCGGGTATATCTGGATTTACAGGTACAGACAATCGCCTCGGTGACGAGATCAGGGCCCGGTTGAAAAAAGACGGGAAAATAAAATAAACTCCGGCTGAGATTTACTCTTTATAAATAAAAAAGCCCTCAATTGAGGGCTTCCGTGTTGTCTCACCAGGATTCGAACCTAGACAGACAGTACCAAAAACTGTAGTGCTA
>CAZCPI010000034.1:0-18504 GCA_964500535.1 uncultured Bacteroidales bacterium | reverse complement strand
GGTTGATTCCGGTTACATAATTACCGTTTACATCAGAGATCTCAAAGTCTTTAATTATCAGACTTCCTCCACTGAGACCAGTTGGAACAATTTTAATAAATCTGGTTTCACCGTTAAGAGCGAGCTCTTCCTCTATTGGAAAATCACTCGTGGTCATCTGGCGAATAGTTCTCCACCATGGCGAAGCATCAGGATTGCGTGATTCCTGAACTTTAACAGTAATGTTGCCTGTTCCTTTGTAATACGCATTAAGGCGCAAACTTCCGGCTTTACCGTCAAAATAGGCCATCATCTTGTCACTTGTTGAAGTCATGATAACCGAATCTTTTGAAATGCCACCGCTTGCTGTCACCCAGTGAGGAAAATCAGCGGCACTCGTCTGTACTATGTTCTGGACTGTTTTAAATGGTGCGATAGTGTTGAAAGGCTTAAAATTAAGTGGCAATGTTGATGCAGCTTTGCCATAATGAGCTTCTCCCGGCATTTTAGCTGCTGCAAAATCACTGGTATTAAAAGAATAATTTACTTCATTTGATTTGTTGCCATAAAAATCAGTCAGGCTGCCTTCAGGGAAATTAATTGTGTATCTGGTATTTGCATCGAGCCCGTTATAAGTAACATTAATAATTGATCCTGAGACCGTTACTCCTATCTGTTCGAACTGATCTCCATCTATCGTAGCTCCACCGTTATATTTAATAGTCTGGTTTGCCTTCAGGCTCATCGCTCCATCGGCATAACTCACATTAGTGGTATCAGGAAATGAAACCAAAGCAATCGAATCGTTTGAAACCTCGGGTACAAAGGCTTCAATAAGTACATCATTAACATTTATCTTCTTTCCGTTCGGGTCAATCTTAAAAATAACCTTGTCGAAACCGGTATAAGTATATTTATATTTAAAAGACCTTTTGGCTGCCGCCAGTGTATAGCTTGCTGCAGTTGTTTCAATACCCCCGACAATGGTTTTCAGATTAATTGTTCTGGATGTTCCAACAGGATTTCCTACCCAAAATGTAATATCACATGGACCCTGTACTTCGGGTAACTGAACATATGCTCCGGCGCTCTCGGTATAAAACTGGATGCAACCGGATGTAGAACCTGCGTCGGCAGCAGTATACGGACCATAATCTGAAGAAGTTGATGTTGGTGCAGCCTGAGGAAGCCAGACTACTCTCACTTTATTCGGCCCGTTGCCAATACTCATTCCAGAATAGGTCTTCACGGAGTTAGCAGCCGTACTGGTCGTAAAAATATCTGTATTGGTAGTATTAAAACCGTATGCACTGTAAAAAGTTGCAGGAGTATAATGAAAGTCTGTCATGAACATTGTACCTCCTGAAACAGCTTTAAATGACCAAACTGCACCTGTGGTTTTACCAATAGAGTTAGTTGCATCCACTCGCCAGTAATAAGTTGAATCCACCTGAAGATTGCCAGTCTTAGAGGTCTCAAGAGTATAAGCTGCCGTAGTCAGGTTTTCTTTAATCAGCTTAAGATTGTCCTGACTTGTCCCAAAATAAAAAGAATAAAAGACTGTACCGCCATAAGCATTAGTGGTATTTGCCCATGAAAAAGCAGGGACATTCGATATACCGAATGTCCCGCCGTTATTTGGAGTAGGATTAATGCTTTGCTCAGGTATCGCGGGATCACCATAAGTCTTGACTGATATCACATTACTGTATGGTGAGCTTAGTTTATCGTTTACAGCCTTCACCCGAAAATAATATGTAGTCTCCTTTGACAGACCTGTCTTACTGTAAGTTATCTGATTTGCAGGCAGGGTTTCGACAACATTATAATTTTTACCATCAGTCGACATTTCCACGATGAAACCGGTTTCATCAGCTGAATTATCACGCCATGATATAAGAATGCTTGTTTTATCAACACTTCCTGAAATTAGCTGTGAAGGTGATTTAATATAAGGGTATGCACTTTTGATTGAGTTCGCGTAATTTTCAATGTTGGCATAACCATTTAAAGCAATCACAGCAGCATCTGAAGCATTATTCGGGTTCAGACCATTTGCGGTTTCCCATTCGTCGGGTATTGCATCACCGTCTGAGTCCACAGGTTTGAAACCACCATAAAGCACTCCTGTACCTCCGTGAGATAATGTTTTTTCTGTATTTATACCTCCGGTTGTGCCCTTTTTACCGTAAGAAACCAACTCGTCTATAAGATACGTATCAACTTCGTCTCTTACAGGCAGGCTTGGTCCAACGCTGTCTATAATCCATTTTAATGCATCTTTTGCTGACATCATACCTGCAATAACAGGGTGAGCCTGAGGCCTTGAAGTCGAGTTGTCCCAGTTACTGAAATTATTAACTCTTGTGCTTGTAGAATACTGATCATTGGTCATAAGTGATCCGTCAGCTACACCATTCAGGTTTCCGTCAAAATAATTTCCATTTGCATAATAAGTAAAAGTAGGTGTACCTCTGGTAAATACAGCAGTTGCACCAGCCCACGGACCCTGAATGAAATAGTTGTTTTGCAGGTCTGCCCATGAATTACCTTCTGTATCGCCCATTATATAACAACCTCCGTTTCCCCAGTTATAAACCACATTATTTACATATTGGTTAAGCCCTTTTACTTTGGGATTTCGTGTCTTATTTTCGATATAGAGATTTCTGAACAACGTCACTCCGCCTTCTGTTTGTATTAATCCTCCACAGGAATGAGTCTGAAGTCCCTGACCTATAATAGAATTTTGTATAGTTATGTTGCCCGGCAAAGTGCCTTTATTATCCCAGCTGACTGAAAAATTCTCGTCTCTGCCCCACAATACTGACATATGGTCAAAAATCATATTTCCTCCGTTAGCAACTCCTGCTGCGTCCTTACCTTCTGTCCCTCCGACTCCCATTCTAAGCCTGAGATATCTGACTATTATATTGTCAGCTCCTGAGAATGATGCTCTTTCACCGTATATCTGTACTCCTTCTCCCGGGGCTGTTTGGCCAAGTATTGTCAGATTTTTTGAAAACACGAGGGGATTGCCTTTTGTGATCCTGATTATACCTGATACGTCAAACACAACTATTCTGTTAGGTGCACTTATTGCATCACGAAATGATCCGCTTCCTGCATCATTAAGGTTTGTGACATGATATATGGAGCCGCCTCTTCCGCCGGTTGCAAACCTGCCGAAACCTTCAGCACCGGGAAAAGCCAGCTGACCTCCGGCCTGAACCATTATAAAACCTGCAAGAAAAAATGATAAGATTACTGTAAATGCCCGTTTCATAATTATATATTGTGAATTTTCAAGTTATTAATAAATCAGGATTTTGTCGGGAAAAAGACATGTATGAAATAGTCTTATTTGATACCCATCAAAATGTGAATAAGTTCGATGGCAAATATAATTCGCATATCAACATGGCATGCGCTATAATCGTCCGATAATAGTGTGTAAAATTGATTATTTTACTTTTTAACTAAACCGCTCACATCTTAAGCTGACAGATTATTCCTTAAATTCAGCTGATTGCTTCTTAAAAAATCTAGATATCACTGGTACTGAACTTATCGAAATATCTTTCCTCAAAACATAAAATAAGAATACTAAGATAAGCACGGTGCGATAGGATAATCTGAGAACCACATTATCGATAGGAATAAGCATTCCTGCCAGATAGAAAACAATGCCCAATATTGTGTAACGCCCAATCAGTTTAAGGTTATAGTTAATCGGATAATATTTTTGTCCTAATGCCCATGAGACTATCATCATTGTCAGAAAACTTATAAAAGTAATCCAGGCAGCTGCAGCATAACCATATACCGGAACAAATATTATGTTACCGGTTACTGTTATCACCAGACCAATTATCGACAGATATGCTCCCCACTTTGTTTTGTCAGTGAGTTTATACCAGAAAGAAAGGTTGAAATAAATGCCCTGAAAGATATATGTCACTAAAATTATCGGAACAATAAATAAGCCTTCCCTATAGGTTTTTCCCAGAAGATACTGAATGAGATCAAGATAATACATCACTCCCAGAAATACGAACACTGAAAATATGAAGTAATAACTCATAGCTTCGACATAAGCTGACTTACTTTCTGAGTTTCTCTGTTTTGAAAAAACAAATGGTTCATAAGCATATCGGAATGCCTGTGTGAACATCATCATAACAATTCCAAGCTTGAAGCACGCAATGTAGATACCGAGTGACTTCCTGGCTTCAACGGGATCATCAAACAGATGAGGAAACATGATTTTGTCAATTGACTGATCCATAACTCCCACTACACCAAGCACAAGCAGAGGCAATGAATATCTTAGCATTTGTTTGAGCAAACAGGTATTGAAATCGAACTTAACTTTCAAAACAAATGGCAATAATGCAATTAATCCTATTGCAGATGAAAATACGTTAGCCAGGAACACATACCCTACACGGTATTCAGGATTAAAGAACCAATCAATCAGAGCAGGATTTTTATCGTAAATCAAAGGACAAAGCCAAAGGAAGAATATATTAAAAATGATATTTACAAAAATCATCAGTAATTTAATTGTTGCAAACATTACAGGACGTTTAAGGAAACGCAACCAGGCAAAAGGAATACAACTGAATGCGTCTATTGCGACTGTAAATGCCATCATCCATAGGAAATCGCCGTGTTTCTCATATCCCATACTCCCTGAAATTCCGGGCAGGAAAATTGTAAAAAGTATTATAAATATGATTGAAGTTACTCCTACTGAAGTAACTGTAGTAGAATATACCTGTTTAGCATCATGTCCATCTTTATTCGCAAACCTGAAGAAACCGGTTTCCATCCCATATGTTAAAAGCACCAGCAATATTGCTGTCCATGCATATAACTCTCCTACTATGCCATATTCCTGAGTATCAGTAAAAACATATGTATAAAAAGGCACAAGGCACCAATTGAGAAACCTTCCTAAGATACTGCTAACACCGTATATGGCAGTATCTTTTGCCAAACGCTTCATTTCAGCCATTCAATCAATAATTAGATATCAAAACAAAGACATATCCTCGGAAATTCTGGATATACCTAAATGGCTCCATGCCAATTGAGTAACCTCTCTGCCCCTCGGCGTTCTCTTTAAAAATCCCTCCTGTATCAGGAAAGGTTCATAAACTTCCTCTAAAGTTCCGGGATCTTCACCTAAAGCAGTAGCTATGGTTGCAATGCCGACCGGCCCGCCCTGAAATTTATCAATCAAAGTATGCAAAATCTTATTGTCAATTTCGTCGAGACCGTACTTATCTATATTCAAAGCCTCAAGAGCAAATCTGGCAATAGGAAGATCAATTACACCTGAACCTTTAACCTGTGCAAAATCTCTGACCCTCCTCAATAACGCGTTTGCAATACGGGGGGTCCCGCGGCTTCTACCTGCAATTTCTTCTGCCGCATCTTTGCCACACTGAATATTAAGAAGTCTTGATGACCTGAGAACAATGTTTTTCATCACTTCAGCTTTGTAATATTCAAGATGGCAGTTTATACCAAACCTTGCACGCAGGGGAGCAGTAAGCAAACCGCTTCTTGTTGTAGCACCAACCATAGTAAAAGGATTGATTTCTAGCTGAATAGACCTTGCGGAAGGACCTTTGTCAATCATTATATCTATGCGGTAATCTTCCATCGCGGAGTACAGGTACTCTTCTACAACCGGGCTGAGCCTGTGTATTTCATCAATAAATAACACATCATTTGGTTCAAGCGCTGTAAGTACACCTGCAAGATCTCCCGGTTTATCCAAAACCGGTCCGGATGTCACTTTAAAACCTACCCCCAATTCGTTGGAAATTATACTTGCCAAAGTAGTTTTACCTAATCCGGGAGGCCCATGCAATAAGACATGATCCATAGCTTCATCCCTCATTTTAGCTGCAGATACAAAGATTTTAAGATTCTCGACAATCTTCTCCTGCCCCTTAAAGTCAGAAAACCTGAGAGGTCTCAGGGCTTTGTCAGCTTCAATATCAGTGATATTTGGCTGTTGGCTTCTTATGTCAAAAGGATCACGCATAAAATTGATTTCAATCGGCAAAAATACTAAAACCTTTTCTTAATCAAATCGCCTCAGTTAAAATCATATCAAACAAGTTGATTTTTTGTACTTTTGTCGAAATTAAGGAATAATATGGTACTCAATTACATCTGGGTAGGATTTTTTCTGGTGGCTTTTGTTGTAGGCTTAGTACAACTAATATTCTTTCAGGACTTTGGGGTGTTTGAAAGGATTATGACCAGCAGTTTTGACATGGCGAAGTTTGCTGTAATGGACATATCTCTTCCGCTTGCAGGAATCATGACATTGTGGCTTGGAATATTGTCTGTGGGCGAAAAAGCAGGGGCGATAAATGTACTATCTAGGGTAACCGGCCCTTTTTTTACAAGACTTTTTCCTGAGATACCTAAAGGCCATCCTGCTCATGGTCAACTCCTTATGAATTTTTCTGCTAATATGCTTGGTCTTGATAATGCAGCGACGCCAATGGGCCTTAAGGCTATGCAAAGCCTACAGGATCTGAACCCAAACAAGGAGACTGCGTCAAATGCTCAGATAATGTTTCTTGCATTGAACACTTCTGGTCTGACTATTATTCCTGTAAGTATACTTGCTCAAAGAGCCATATTAGGTTCAGCTAATCCTACTGATGTTTTCATCCCGATACTTATCGCCACTTATGTTTCCACTTTGACTGCTATTATCTACGTCGGTTTCAGACAGAGACTCAAGTTACTGAATAAGACCTTTCTGACATGGATTGGATGTATTACTGCCGCTTTGGTAGCTTTAGTAATATGGTTTTCAGGGCTATCAAGTGAAGAAATGTCAAAGGCATCAGGCATATTAAGTAACCTTACAATTTTTTCTATAATCATCGCATTTTTTGGTGGTGCTCTGTATAAGAAAGTTAATGTCTGGGAGACTTTTATCGAAGGAGCTAAAGGTGGTTTTGAAACATCTGTTAAAATTATACCCTATCTCGTGGGAATGCTTGTAGGTATTGGCGTTTTCAGAGCTTCCGGAGCTATGGATCTTTTAATGGATGGTATTTCATGGGTGGTTTCTTCAATTGGATTAAATACTGATTTCGTTCAAGCACTTCCTACAGCATTGATGAAACCTTTAAGCGGCAGTGGCGCCAGAGCAATGATGGTTGAATCGATGAAAACATTTGGTGCTGATTCATTTACTGGTCATTTGTCATGCCTATTCCAGGGTGCGGCTGATACAACCTTTTATATTATTGCGCTTTACTTCGGTTCTGTAGGTATAAAAAATACACGATATGCCGTCTGGGCAGGTTTGATTGCAGATCTCGCCGGTGTAATTGCAGCTATTTTACTTGCTTATGTATTTTTTGCATAATTAATTATGATTAAGTATTATTCAGAGGGTGTGGATATGCCTGAATTTTATCAGGTAAAGGTTACAGAATGGGCAAAAAGAGTAATATCTCTAAATAACAAAATTGCCGGTGAAATCAATTTTATTTTCACGGGCGATAAACGCTTACTTCAAATCAATAAACAGTTTCTGGATCACGATTATTTTACAGATATTATAACTTTTGACTACAGTACTCCGGCTACAGTTTCAGGTGATATTTATATAAGCGTTGAAACCGTTGCATCAAATGCTGCATCGTTAAATATTTCTTATGCTGAAGAACTTAACCGTGTAATAATACATGGCATTCTTCACCTTTGCGGATTTAAGGATAAGACTGATGCTGAAGCTGTTATAATGCGAAAAAAAGAAAATGAAGCTTTAATTTTACTATTAAATATTTAAATAAATGAATTTTACTTACGATGTCATAGTCATTGGCGCCGGACATGCAGGCTGTGAAGCTGCAGCTGCTTCGGCAAATATGGGATCAAAGACACTTTTGATCACTATGGATATGACAAAATTTGCTCAGATGAGTTGTAATCCTGCAATAGGTGGCATTGCAAAAGGCCAGATTGTAAGAGAAATTGATGCTTTAGGCGGATATACCGGCATTGTTACCGATGAAACCTCGATACAATTCAGGATGCTGAACAGATCAAAAGGCCCTGCTATGTGGAGTCCGAGAGCTCAGTGTGACCGTCAGAAATTTTCTATAGTCTGGAGAGAAAAGCTGGAAAGTATAAAAAATCTTGAGCTTTGGCAGGATACAGTTACCGGTTTGATAATTGAAGATGGAGAAGTCAAGGGTGTAAAAACCGCGATGAATGTTGTCTTTAATTCAAAATGTGTTGTTTTAACCGCAGGAACTTTCCTAAACGGACTTATCCATATTGGCAGGACTCAATTTGGAGGTGGCAGAATTTCAGAACCGGCGTCTTATGGTTTGACCGAAAATCTTAAGAGCATTGGTTTCACAACTGACAGAATGAAGACCGGGACTCCTGTAAGAATTGACGGCAGAAGCGTACATTTCGAAGATATGGAGGAGCAGATTGGAGAGGATGATTTTCATAAGTTTTCTTTCGTTGAAAACACTACCGGCAAGTTAAAAAAAAGAAATTGCTGGATTTGCTATACAAATGAAAAAGTCCATTCTATATTAAGAGACAGTCTTGAAGATTCTCCCCTTTTCAACGGACAGATTAAAAGTATCGGCCCAAGATATTGCCCAAGTATTGAAACAAAAATAGTCACTTTTTCCGAAAAAGAATTTCATCAGCTTTTTCTGGAGCCTGAAGGTGAAAACACCGAGGAATTTTACCTGAATGGTTTCTCCTCATCATTACCTTTGGATACTCAGATTAATGCGTTGAAAGCAATACCCTGCTTCAGGGATGTACATATTTTCAGGCCGGGATACGCTATCGAGTATGATTTCTTCGATCCAACTCAACTTAAACATTCACTTGAAACCAAATTAATAAAGAACTTATTTTTTGCCGGTCAAATCAATGGTACCACGGGTTATGAAGAAGCTGCTGGTCAGGGTCTGATAGCAGGTATAAATGCTCATCAGAATTGTTATAATCTGGAGCCTTTTGAACTCGGCAGAGATGAAGCGTATATTGGCGTTTTGATCGATGATTTGGTTACAAAAGGTGTCGATGAGCCTTATCGTATGTTTACTTCAAGAGCCGAACACAGGATTTTACTAAGACAGGACGATGCAGATATGCGATTAACTGAAAAATCCTGGAAGATTGGTTTGGCTAAATCCGACAGATATCAAAGCATGTTGAAGAAACGTGATGAAATCGAAAGCCTGATTAGTTTTTGTGATAACTTTTCAATCAAGGCAAATCTGATTAATGATTTTCTCGAAAAAATGGGGACCACCCCACTTAAGCAAGGTGTGCGACTTACAGATTTGCTTTTAAGACCTCAACTTGATTTTAATAATCTTCGCGATCAGATACAGGCATTAGACAACAAGTTGCACAGGATTAAAGATAGAAAAGAAGAGATAATCGAAGCTGCAGAAATCAAAATTAAATATCAGGGTTATATCGAAAGAGAAAAAGGCATAGCTGAAAAAATCAATCGTCTTGATTCGATTAAAATACTTGGCAAGTTTGATTATAACAACATCCAGTCCCTTTCGATTGAAGCCAGACAGAAGCTCACAAGAATCAACCCCGAGACAATCGGTCAGGCAAGCAGAATACCTGGCATTTCTCCAAATGATATAAACACTTTATTGATTTTGCTAGGGAGATAACGCACGGAGAAAATAATTTCGGTAACAAATTAAAATTGATTATGAATTTGTCACATAAGTAAAGCTTGTTCCACGTGGAACAGATAAAAAAATCAATAGTACTGAAATCAAACACAGCTAATTACAAAAATAAAATAATTCTATCGGTCATAAATAATCTATCCCGAACTACAAATCAGACGATGCTTTCAACCGCAACTGCTACATAATAATTTAGTTTGAAATAGTTTTGGAAACTTTCAATACATGACATATAAACCAAATCGGAGAAAACTGACATTACAGACTTTTGAATTATGAAACAGCTTTACAACATAAGCCAACATCTTGAAAGTATAATAGACAGGCTGCCGGATAAACCCGGAATCTATCAATATCTGGACGAAGATGAGATAATAATATATGTAGGTAAAGCAAAAAACTTAAAAAAGAGAGTTCTCTCCTATTTCAACAAAATTCATACAGATTCACCAAAGACCAGAATTCTTGTAAGGAAAATACGCGACCTGAAATATATCGTTGTAGAAACCGAAGAAGATGCACTGCTTTTAGAAAATAATCTTATCAAGCAGTATCGACCAAGATATAATGTAATGCTCAAGGATGATAAAACCTACCCTAGCATCTGCATAAAAAAAGAGCCGTTCCCGAGGGTATTTCAAACCAGAAATATAATACATGATGGTTCGGAGTATTTTGGTCCTTATAGTTCAGTTCCAATGGTAAGATCAATACTTGCTATGATAAGGAAATTGTATGATGTCAGGACATGCAATTTGTCATTAGCAGAAAAAGATATTGAAAAAGGTAAATATAAAGTTTGCCTGGAGTATCATATAAAAAAATGCAAAGGGCCTTGTGTTGGTTTACAGACGGAAGAGGATTACAGGAAAAATATTGATGAAATTAGAGAAATTCTTAAAGGAAATATACATCTTATAAGCAGACACCTGCTCAAAGAGATGAATGATCTGGCTTTGGAATTGAAGTTTGAAGAGGCAAATGAGGTCAAATTAAGATATGAGCTAATAGAGCAATACAGAAGCAAATCAACTGTTGTCAACTCCGGGCTGCATAATATTGATGTATTCTCTTATGACGAAACCGCGAATTCTGCAATCGTCAACTATTTATTTTTAATGAATGGGTGTGTTACCAGGGGTTTCACAATCGAATACAAAAAGAATCTTGAGGAAAAAAAAGATGAAATATTAAGTACAGCTATTTTTGAACTCAGACAAAGATTCGAAAGCCATGCAAAAGAAATAATAGTACCTTTTACTCCCGATATTGTACCAAATGGTGTTACAATCACAATCCCTTCAAGAGGTGATAAAAAGAAGATACTTGATTTGTCAACACAAAATGTGAAGCAGTATAAAGCTGACCTGATAAAACAACAGGAAAAACTCAATCCTGAACAAAGAATAACCAGAATACTCAGTACTGTCAAAAAGGATCTTCAGCTTGATGAACTCCCCTTTCACATGGAATGTTTTGATAATTCAAATACTCAGGGGACATTCCCGGTTTCATCATGTGTGGTTTTCAGAAATGCTAAACCTGCAAAAAAAGAGTACAGACATTTTAATATAAAGACCGTAGAGGGGCCTGACGACTTCGCCTCTATGGAAGAAGTGCTTACAAGGAGATATAAAAGGCTGACGGATGAAGGGCAGGATCTCCCTCAGCTTATCATTGTAGATGGTGGTAAAGGACAACTTTCTTCTGCTGTAAATGCTCTTAAGAAAGTCGGAGTGTTTGAAAAGGTCAACGTGATTGGTATCGCTAAAAACCTTGAAGAATTATTTTTCCCAAATGATCCTGTGCCTTTATATCTTGATAAAAACTCTGAAACCCTGAGGTTGATTCAGCAAATGCGCGATGAAGCTCACAGATTTGGGATAACTCACCACAGGAATCGACGGAGTAAAAATCTTGTTAAGTCTGAACTTGATGAAATTGATGGCATTGGCGAAAAAACAAAACTCATACTTTTAAAGCATTTTAAAAGCATAAAAAGGGTGAAGGAGGCTTCATTTGAAGAGATTGAAAATCTTATTGGAACAAGTAAGACAAAAAAATTATCGGTATTTTTGCATAAAAACCAAAACAATTCAGATGAGAGCGTTGATACAAAGGGTTTCTGAGGCGTCAGTTACTATTGAAAGCCGTCTTTTTTCGTCAATTAAGGAAGGGCTTCTTATTTTAATTGGGGTTGAAGAAAATGATAATGGTGAAGATATTGACTGGCTTACAAAGAAAATTTATCAGTTAAGGATATTTGGCGATTCTAATGGCCTGATGAATAAATCCCTGGTTGACAATGGTGGTAGTGTGTTGATAGTAAGCCAATTCACATTACATGCCATGGTAAAAAAAGGTAACAGGCCTTCTTTTATTAAGGCTGCCGGACCGGAAAAATCAATACCTTTATATGAAGAATTCTGTGCAGAAATGAGATTCTTACTTGGTGATGACAAAGTTAAAACAGGAGTATTTGGTGCTGACATGAAAGTATCTCTCATTAATGACGGGCCGGTTACAATATGGATTGATACTAAAAACAAAGAATAAACTATTGATGTTATGACAATTAGCGAAGCTCAGGCAGAGGTTGACAACTGGATTAAACAATACGGTGTCAGATACTTCAATGAACTTACCAATATGGCTGTTTTAACAGAGGAAGTTGGTGAGGTTGCAAGACTTATAGCACGTAAATATGGTGAGCAATCATTTAAAAATGAGGACATTGATAAGGATCTTGGCGATGAGTTGTCTGATGTTCTGTGGGTTCTGATCTGCCTTGCTAACCAGACAGGGATAAATCTTGAAGAAGCATTCAAAAAAAATATACAAAAAAAGACCATACGAGATAAAGAAAGACATTTGAACAATACAAAAATCAATTAAAATGAAGACAAAAATCAATGAAATATTAGATCAGTATCCTGTACTTACTGAAGCTGAAATAAAGAAAGATATTCTGAACATTTTAGAAAAAAGATCTCCTGAAAACAGCAACGCTGACGTGTATGCTAAAATACTGAGTATGATAGACTTGACAAGTCTGAATACAGCTGATACGGTAGAGAGTATTGAGAAATTTACAGAAAAGGTAAATTCGTTTTCTGATAAGTATCCTGAACTTGAAAATGTTGCTGCTATTTGTGTTTATCCCTCAATGGTTAAGACTGTTCGTGAAACTTTGACTGAAGGAGTTGATATCGCATCAGTAAGCGGTGGTTTCCCCCACTCTCAGACTTTTATCGAAGTTAAAATTGCTGAAACCTCACTGGCGGTATTGGATGGTGCTAGCGAAATCGATATTGTTATACCTGTCGGGAAGCTTTTAGAGAGAAAGTATGAAGAAATCATTGAGGAAATCAAGGAAATCAAATCTGCATGCAGAGATGCGAAGCTGAAGGTAATATTAGAATCTGGCGCATTAAATCTGCATGATTTGAGAGTTGCCTGCATACTGGCAATGGAATCAGGTGCTGACTTTATCAAGACATCTACAGGTAAGCAACAACCGGCTGCTACACCTCTTGCTGCATACTATATGTGCACGATGATTGCCAAATATCATGAATTGACCGGCAAAAAGGTTGGTTTTAAGGCAGCAGGCGGCATTTCTACTCCTGATGAAGCAATCCAGTATTATTGCATAGTTGAATCAATCCTGGGTAAGGAATGGCTCGATAAAGAATATTTCAGATTTGGAGCAAGCAGGCTGGCAAATGCTGTTTTAAGCGAGATATTGGGCGAAAAAACAGAGCACTTCTGATGGAGGCTAATCCATCAAAGTTGCTGTTATCAAAAAGCGAAATATTTTGATTTGATCAGTACTTCCTCTGCATGAAGTAATCAACACAAAGTGTCAGAGAATGTTTATAAAGACTATCGGGGAAAAAGGATAATTCATTTAAAGCCAATGCCCGGTAGTCTTCCATTTTTTTCTCAGCATACTTCACTCCTCCTGCTTCCTTCACAAACTGATTTATCTTCTTAAGGTTTACGGGTGAATAATCTTTATTACGGATGATATTCAGGTATGGTTTTATAACTTTTTTATCGCTGTTTTTCAAGGCATATATCAGAGGCAAAGTCATTTTACCCTCTTTCAGATCATTGCTGGTCGGTTTTCCAATCAGATTTGATTCAAAATAATCGAATATATCGTCCTTGATCTGGAAAATCATACCAAGATATTCACCAAACTTGTATAAATGGTCTGTCAATTCCTGATCAGCATCAGTTGATATAGCACCTGCTGATGTACAGCAAGCGAAAGTTACGGCAGTTTTCTTCTTTATCACTTCATAATATGTTGATTCATCAATTATCAACATCTCTTCATTTGACATCTGCATTAACTCTCCTACCGACAGGTCACATGCAAGATCTGCAAGCAGCTTTGTTATATTCCTGTTTTTGATTACAGCAGAAAGCATAGCAGATTTTGAAAGGAAATAATCGCCAACCAGAATAGCTGTTTTGTTATTCCACAAGGCTTTAACTGAGAAACCTGATCGGCGTTGAAATGTATTGTCAACCACATCATCATGTATCAGACTTGCAGTATGCAGAAACTCCAGAGAAGCAGCAGTTTTAATGCTTTCCATAGTGATTTCACCTGATAACCCAGCTGAAAGCAATACCATCAACGGGCGTATTTCTTTACCTTTTTGCGAATGCAGGTATTCTATTACAGTTTTTAATTTAAACTGTTCAGTCCACAGGGTATCAGCAAATAACTTTTCGTATTGGATGAATTCCCTCTCAACAGGCTTTCTAATCTGGTCTATCATTGGTTGAATAATAACATTGCAAATGTAATAAAAAAATACAGCCTGCTTTATTTTTAGTATTTTTACATTATAAACCTGTCAAATAAATGGAAGAAAAAAAGAGGCTTTTCCTGTTGGATGCGTATGCATTGATTTACAGATCATACTATGCATTCATTAAAAATCCGCGATTTAACTCAAAAGGTGAGAATACATCAGCAATTTTTGGTTTTATTAATACTCTTGAAGATATTCTCAAAAGGGAGAAACCAACTCATATTGCCGTTTGTTTTGACCCTCCGGGTCCTACTTTCAGACATGAAGCATTTGAGCAATATAAGGCTCAAAGAGATGAAACTCCTGAAGTTATAAGATGGTCAGTCCCTTACATAAAAAAAATTATTAAAGCATACAGGATTCCAATACTCGAAGTAATGGGTTTTGAGGCTGATGATGTCATTGGTACAATATCCAGAAAAGGCGAAGAGAATGGTTTCGAAGTATATATGATGACTCCGGATAAGGACTGTGGTCAGCTTGTTACTGAAAAAGTCTTTATGTACAGGCCAAAATATGGTGGTAATGAATTTGAGATACTCGGTATTGAAGAAGTTAAGCAAAAATACAGCATAGACTCCCCTTCTCAAATGATTGATTTGCTCGGACTGATGGGTGATTCTTCTGACAACATACCCGGTTGCCCGGGCGTTGGTGAGGTAACTGCAAAAAAACTGCTTGCAGAATTTGGAAGTATTGACAATTTACTGGAAAATACTGACAAGCTAAAAGGCAGCCTAAAGGATAAAGTAACCGGGAATATTGACATGATCAGATTTTCAAAATTTCTGGCTACAATCAGAACTGATGTTCCCGTGGATTTCAATGAAGAGAAGCTGATCATGGAAAGCCCGGATATTGAAGAATTGAAGTCGGTTTTTCAGGAACTCGAATTCCGGAACTTATTGGGTAAACTTGATCAGTCAAATCCGACTTCCTCCCCTGTCCTGAATTCAAAAGAAAATCCGGTTTCGCAAAAAACAAAAATAAAAGAAGCTCCAAAACAAAATATCAATCCTGATCAGTTTTCGCTTTGGGATTCTTTTGGAAATCCAAATGATGAAAATGTTTCCGGCGAAAATGTTGATAATGGAAAATTTGATAGCGAAAAAATAAAAAATCAAACTTCAGAAGAAAATCCCGGGGAGTCCTCTGAAAATGCCGGCATTTCAGCCTTCGAGAATGAAATATTTGCGGGTAACCGGCCGGAAGAAAATAAATTTTCAAATCTCAGAAGCTTAAAAGACACTCCACACAGCTATTATTTGATTGATAATGAGACAAAATTTTTGGATTTTTTAGAAAAAATAAAGTCCGTGGATTTTTTCTGTCTGGACACTGAAACCACAAGTATTGAAGCTTTGGACTCTGAACTTGTAGGAATGTCTTTTTCGTGGGAAAAAAATGTCGCTTACTACATTCCTTTCACTGAAGACAAAATATCTTCCGAAAGAAAAATTTCACAGCTGAAACCAATTCTGGAAAATGAAAAAATTCTCATCATAGGTCAAAACATAAAATATGATATCATCGTCCTCAAAAATTATGGTGTCACTATTAAGGCTAAACTTTTTGATACGATGATTGCTCATTACCTGCTCCAGCCAGACTTGAGACATAATATGGATTTTCTCGCTGAAATTTATCTTAACTATAAAACTATCCATATTGAAGAATTGATTGGACCTAAAGGCAAAAATCAAAAAAACATGAAAGATGTTCCATTTGATATTATTTGCCCTTATGCTGCAGAAGATGCTGATATTACCCTTCAACTTAAATATATACTTGAAAAGGAAATAATCGATAACGGTCTTGAATATCTTGCTTATGAGGTTGAAATGCCTCTTATTAAGGTTCTTGCAGATATGGAGTATGCAGGTGTCAGGATAGATACGGTTTCATTATCTAAGTCTACTTCTGAAATTACACAAGAGCTTGAGAGACTTGAGAAAGAAATTCAGGATTTTGCAGGTTTTGAATTTAATGTAAACAGTCCGAAACAACTTGGCGAAGTACTGTTTGAAAAGCTGGAAGTAGACGGTAAACCAAAAAAAACTAAATCAGGTCAGTATTCTACTTCTGAAGAAACACTTACAAAGCTAAAAAGCAAACATCCTGTTATTGATAAAATACTCACTCAGAGAGGTCTGAAAAAACTTCTTAATACATACATTGAAGCACTTCCCGAACTTATTAATCCTAAAACAGGAAATATTCATACATCTTTTAATCAAGCGATTACATCTACCGGAAGACTTAGTTCAAGTAATCCAAACCTACAGAATATTCCTGTAAGGGATGAAATGGGCAGAGAAATCAGAAAAGCATTCATAGCGGGTGAAAATGAATATTTTTTCTCTGCTGACTATTCTCAGATTGAGTTGAGACTAATGGCACATTTGAGTCAGGATCCTTTTATGATTGAGGCTTTTACCAAAGATCAGGATATTCATGCTGCTACTGCTGCAAAAATTTATAAAATTCCTATAGAAAGTGTTTCTTCTGATATGAGAAGAAAAGCTAAAACAGCCAATTTTGGTATCATATATGGCATATCAGTATTTGGTTTGTCAGAAAGAATGAATATTCCAAGGTCTGAAGCCAAAGAACTCATTGATGGTTATTTCAATACCTATCCGAATATCAGGGAGTATATGGATAAAGTTGTACAGGAAGCAAAGTCAAACGGATGGGTTGAAACAATTTTTCACAGAAAAAGATACCTTGCAGATATAAACTCGCAAAATGCCGTTGTCAGAGGATATGCTGAGAGAAATGCAATAAATGCTCCTATCCAGGGTACAGCAGCAGATATTATAAAGATTGCTATGATAAGAATTCATAAAGCATTGATTGATAATAATCTGAAAACTAAAATGATACTCCAGGTGCATGACGAACTCGACTTTATTGTGCCAAAGGAAGAACTTGAAATTGTCTCATCAATAGTAAAAAAAGAGATGGAGTCAGCTGTTTCTATTAGTGTACCTCTTAAAGCTGATACCGGTTTCGGTAACAATTGGCTTGAAGCTCACTAAAAAGTCGGCTGAATTTTGTATTTTTGCAGCCCAAATTAATTTAAACAAACATGGCTTTACAATGTGGTATAGTCGGCTTACCAAATGTCGGCAAATCAACTCTTTTCAACTGTCTTTCAAGCGCAAGAGCTCAGGCTGCAAATTTTCCTTTTTGCACAATTGAACCCAACGTTGGCGTAATTACTGTGCCTGATGAAAGATTAAATAAGTTGGCTGAAATTGTAAAACCGGGCAGGATTGTACCAACTACTGTCGAAATAGTTGACATAGCAGGTCTTGTAAAAGGTGCAAGCAAAGGAGAGGGTCTTGGTAATAAATTTCTTGCCAATATCCGTGAAACCGATGCCATCCTGCATGTATTGAGATGCTTTGACGATGAAAATGTGACCCATGTCGATGGTAGTGTTAATCCTGTCAGAGACAAGGAAATTATTGATTATGAACTTCAGATAAAAGATCTTGAAACTGTTGACAGCCGCATTCAGAAGGTACAAAAACAAGCTCAGACAGGTGGTGATAAACAGGCTAAACTAGTCTTTGAGGTGCTTTCAAAATATAAAGATGCACTCGAACAGGGCAAATCTGCCAGAACAGTTAGTTTTGATACAAAAGACGAAGAAAAGATAGCTCATGACCTGTTTTTGCTTACAAACAAACCTGTTATGTACATCTGTAATGTCGACGAAGCTTCAGCTTTGAACGGCAATAAATATGTTGATATGGTCAGGGCATCTGTTAAAGACGAAGACGCTGAAATACTTGTAGTTGCTGCAAAGATTGAATCTGAAATAGCTGAGTTTGAAACCTATGAAGAGAGACAAATGTTTCTTGAAGAAATCGGACTTAGTGAATCAGGAGTAAACAGACTTATAAAATCAGCTTATAAATTATTAAATCTCAGCACCTTCCTGACTG
>CAZCPI010000033.1:14152-19649 GCA_964500535.1 uncultured Bacteroidales bacterium | reverse complement strand
GATTCCTGAGCTGAAACCACAGATGTTGTTATCATAAATAACAGAACAAAAGCGGTTTTTGAGATTAAGTTAAATAGCTTCTTCATAGATCAATTTTAAATAGTTAAACAAATACATCTTTTTCTTCTGCAAACATAAGTTAAAATTTTATAAGTTGCAAATCAAAAAGAAAGCAAAAGAAGATAAGAACTATTAAAAAGAAACTAAAAAAGCTGAAACGCTTGACAAAAGAAACTATAAATAACATATAGCTTTCAAAGTGAAATTGCTTACAATTTGTACTGATATCTTTGGATTGTTGTTGGATTTTTTAATCATATCACCGGAATAAGTGATAATTTGACACTAATTCCGATAATATGCTTTTATCAGAATCACAAAAAAAAGCCCGAAGCATATTAAATTGCTTCAGGCTGTAATTGATATAAAAATAATATAATAATTAAAATTAAATAAGATTACAAGCGGGGTTTAACAGTGAAATTCGGAAAAAATCAATACTCATTCGGCATTTTCAGCACCTGGTCATAGGTGAAAACGGGCCCGTCTTTGCAGACGTAAGTCTTGCCGACCATACAATGACCGCATTTACCGACACCACATTTCATGCGATTTTCAAGTGTCGTATATATCTTTTCATTGGGGAAACCACATTTGGATAAAATAGGCATACCCATCTTGATAAGGATAGGAGGACCCGCTATTACAGCTACAGCGTTTTCACTTTTAGGAAGATTTTGCTCAAGTATTGTGGGGACGAAACCAATAAGTCCTTTCCATTCAGGGGTTTCACCGCCCGGATCAACTGTAAGAAACAGATTGACATCGTCACGGTTTTTCCATTCTTCCAGTTCGTCCTTGTAAACCAGGTCATTTACGCTTCTGGCTCCATAGTAGATTGTTATATCTCCGAATTTCTCACGTTGATCAAGCAAAGTCCATATCACGCTTCTTAAAGGAGGTAAAGCAATACCACCGGTTACAAAAACGATATTTTTACCGTACCAGTCTTCGATCGGAAATTTGTTACCGAAAGGTCCGCGAAGTCCGATCATATCGTTTATCTCGCAGTTGGACAGAGCCTTGGTGACGCGGCCGGTGCTCCTGAAAGTACATTCGATATAGCCTTTGCGGGTATCAGGAGATGCAATGCAAAAAGTACTTTCGCCTTCACCAAAGACTCCGTATTCAGCAAACTGACCAGTGCTGAAATTAAAATTCTCAGCTTCTGTAGGATCAGTAAACTCAAGTCTGAATGTTTTTATTGAAGGTGCTTCCTCGGTAATATTTGCAATGCGCACTTTATAAGGTATGTAGCTGTTTTTGGTTTCCATATCAGTCTTTTGTAACGTTCAGGATATTTTCAAATATATTAAGGTGCGAAGGACAAACCCTGATACATCTTCCACAACCTACACAACTCACAATGCCAAGATTCTCAACGGAATATTTGAATTTGTGAAGTAACCTTTGTCTGCGTCTCTGTGTCTGGTCAGTCCTGGGGTTATGACCAGACGCATGTTTGGTAAATAGTCCGAAACCGCAGGCATCCCAGCATCTTAGTCTTTTGCCGTTATTTTGCGTTCCTTCGTCCTGAATGTCAAAACAAGTACATGTGGGGCAGGCAAAAGCACATGCTCCGCAACCAAAACAACCCATGGAAGCTTGTTTCCACTCGATACTGTCAAATGAATCCTTGATTTTTTCTTTTATTTCGTCAATCGAAAATCTGGTAGCCGGATCAGCTATAAAAGCAGATTTGTCTTTGGTTTCAGCGTCGGAGAAAAGATTTTGCGAAAGATTGGTCGCTTGTTTTCCTTTTTCAGTCATTATTTCGACGTAATATTTCTCACCCATAGAGGTAAGAAGGATATCGCTGCCCTTCGTACTGCCCGGATTCAATCCAACCGAAGTGCAGAAACACGATTCGTCAGATTTATTACAGCTGATTGTAATAAGCGTAGTGCGGTCTTTCCTGGTTTTATAGTAAACATCAGGATTTTCCCTGAGGAAAAATTCAGTCAGGTAGTCGAAACCGGCAGCATCGCAGGGTCTTAATCCCCAGATTATGGTTTCAGGGACTTTATCGAGTGAATCCTTAATTAAGATTTCCCCATCCTTTCTGGTGAAAGAAAAAAGCTCCTCCACTTTAGGGAAAACCATCGATTTGGGTGAAAATGTAGTCTGAATATAATCCTTTGCCACTTCTTCAAAAGAACTGACAGGCTGGAAAAATATTTTGCCACTCTGTTTTTGAACGGGAGCGACGATTATACTGCCTGATTTCAGAAGACAGTCAAAAAAGGCACTTATATTTGACGATGTTATTTCCTTGATTTCCATACTTATCATTTTATGAAATTCTCTTTGTCCTCAGGTTTGAAAGTATTCAAAGCATAACCTGCTTTAGTTGAAAAACCGGTTTTCGTACCAAATTCCTTTTCAATTTCTTTGTTAATCTCCAAAGTCAGCAAGTGTATAGGAATACCTGCAGGACAAATTCTGCCACATTCGCCGCAACCAATACAGCGACCTGCCAGATGCATAGCCCTCATGGTATGCCATTCCAGATTACCTGATGTCTGAGCTGAAACCTTGATCCATTGAGGCTGATTACATTCCACAGTGCACTGAGCGCAATAACACATCGGGCAAACTGCACGGCATGCATAACATTTAATGCAGGCTTCAAACTGTTCAGTCCAGAATTTCCACCTTTCCTCCCTTGTCATGGCATTAAGCCTTTCTATCATTTCCAGATCTTCCGGTTTCGGACCATCGTAGTTAAGACTTACGAAGGATTCGATTTCTTCAGCCTTTGTAAACACCAGTACTTCACCTGCATTATTAACAGTCAATATGGTTTTCTCAATATCCCAAAGCTGGTTTTCTGACATAAGTTGCAAAAGAGACCTAAGTGTAGCCATATTTGCGACGATACCTACCTTCTTTGCCTGTTTAACCTCTGGTTTATGCAGGTAAACAGCAAGATTATTAAGGCAGTTTCCATCAAAAATCAGTTGCCCGGCTTCCGAAGCATTTTCCACAAAACACGGTACGACTTTGTTTTCCAGTGCTTGTCTGAAACCAATCAAAAGATTTATGCTGCCGTTTTCAAACAGCTCAGCCGCTTTATTCTGTAATGTCTTCATCGTTTAATCTTTTGATCAATGTATAATCAAGTTTGCTGAAATCTTCAAAAGGTCCTAGTCCTTTAATCTTATCCGTTACCTCGTTTACAAGGTCAGCCCATTTTGTTCCTTCTGCCGCAGAAACCCATGAAAAAGTAATTCTTTCTGTTGGGAAACCCATAAAATCAAGCAGGGATTTAAAAACTATCCATCTTCTTCTGGCATGAAAATTACCGGAAGTATAATGACAGTCATTTGGATGGCAGCCCGAGACAATGATGCCGTCAGCACCGTTCTGAAAAGCTTTCAGCAGAAGCATAAAGTCAATTCGTCCGGTACAGGGAAACCTTATTATTCTGACATTAGCTGCATATTTGGTACGACTTGTACCTGCAAGGTCGGCACCGGCGTAAGTACACCAGTTACATACAAAAGCCACTATTTTAGGTTCAAATTCAGACATATTTGAAAATCTTAATTAATCGGTTGGTTCAGTACCTCAAAAAATAAGGTCCTTTCCTTATTTATACCCCGGGGTTTGTTCCGGTTTTGTAAATTATTTTGTTGCCTTTCGGGATTAATAATAATTTATAAATCATTCGAAAGGATCGTTAAGCAAAGCCATGACCTCAGACAGCATCTGTTGATTTGAGAAACCCTGTAAATCAATGGATTTATTGCGGCACATGGCAACACAAGTACCACAACCCTGGCAAAGACCGGCATTGACTTTCGCGGCATTCTTGATCAGATTTCCAGCCCTGTCTCTGATTTCTTCACGTTCAATTGCATGGTACGGGCAAACTTCCTCGCAAAGGAAGCAACCGGTACAAGTTGTAAATAGAGGAGGAGCTGTGCGATTTACAACAGCAACTACAGGTTCACGGGTCAGTTCACTACTTGAAAACAGGATTATTGCCTTGCTTGCAGATGCAGATGCCTGAGAAACCGACTCAGGAATATCTTTTGCACTCTGGCAGGCTCCGGCCAGCATTATACCTGCGGTATTTGTTTCAACAGGTTTCAGCTTAGGATGAGCTTCGGCAAAGAAATGATGTTTGTCATAGCTGATGTGCAATTTCTGGGCAAGAGATTCAGACTCCTGATTTGCGACAACAGCCGTGGCAAGAACCACAAGATCAGCCTCAATCATGACCGGTTTGGCGTTCAGCAGAGTATCCACTCCGACAACCATCATCTTGCCGTTTTTCTCATATATTCGTGAAACCCTTCCACGTACATATTTTACATCATCTTCCTCTATAGCTCTGCGTACAAACTCATCATAGTTTTTTCCAGCCGAACGGATGTCCATGTAAAAGACATAAGCGTTTCCCTTATGGTTTTTGTGCTTGTACAACATTGCATGTTTGGCAGTGTACATACAACAAATCTTCGAACAATACTCTATGCCTTTTGCCTTGTCACGTGAACCGGCGCAAGCTACAAAGACCACTGTCTCAGGTATTTTACCGTCAGAAGGTCTTCTTATTTCACCTCCGGTAGGACCTGAAGCAGAAGCAAGACGTTCAAACTGAAGCCCGTCAATAACATCGGCATATTTACCATATCCATATTCCGGAAAGAAATCACTGTGTTTAATGTCGAAACCGGTGGCTGTTACAATTGCACCGACCTTAACATCAATCACTTCATCAATGGTTTCATAATTAATCGCTCCTGCAGGACATGTTTTTGCACACAATCCACATTTACCACCTTTGGTAAACCATGTACAATTGGCCCTGTCAATAACAGGCTTGTTTGGAACAGCCTGAGGGAAAGGAGTATATATAGCAGTCCTGAAATCAAGACCTGCATTAAATTCATTTGGAATTTTCTTTGAAGGACATTTCTGCCAGCAGGCACCACATCCTGTACATTTCGAAAAATCAACACTTTTAGCTTTAAGTCTGATCTTAATATCAAAATTACCAATGAAACCGGCAACACTTTCGACTTCGGCATAAGTATGCAATGTTATATTCGGGTGTTGGGCAACCTCAACCATTCTTGGAGTAAGAATACATTGTGAACAGTCCAGAGTAGGGAAGGTTTCAGAAAGCTGAGACATGTGGCCGCCGATAGAGGGCGATTTTTCAACCATTATTACCTTATGCCCTGCATTTGCAATATCCAAAGCTGCCTGAATTCCTGCAATACCGCCACCTATGACAAGAGCTGTTTTAGTGATAGGCACCTTAATCGGGAATAAAGGTGTATTGTTTTTTACCTTTTCAACAAGTGTTCTGACTATGTCAAGAGCCTTTCTGGTGGTTTCATCAGATTTTGGATGAACCCATGAGCACTGCTCCCTGATGTTAGCCATTTCGCAAAGAAAAGGATTTATCCCTGCCTTTTCAGTA
>CAZCPI010000033.1:9525-14142 GCA_964500535.1 uncultured Bacteroidales bacterium | reverse complement strand
TCTCGGTGAACATGCACCGACGACAATGCCTGTAAGTTTATGTTCTTTAATGGCTTCAATGATAAGATTTTGACCAGGGTCAGAACACATATATTTATAATGAGTGCTGAAAGCCACACCCGGCAACTTGCCGGCTTCCTCAGCAACTTTAGCGACATCTACAGTCGCAGATATATTTTCACCGCAGTGACATATGAATACTCCAATTCTTGCCATACGTTACGCCTTTCTTTCAATACATGATACAATCTTGTCAGCAGGCACAAAATGTCTGCCGATCCCAAGCTTCTCTGCAGGGATTCCCATACTTAAACCCAAAGCCTGAGTAATGAAAAGCACCGGGATGTCAATTTTGCGTCCAAGCTGTTTATTGATCTCTTTTCGTCTTAAATCCAGATTGGTCTGGCACATCGGGCAGGCAACAATAATTGACTCAGCACCTCTGTCTGCAGCATCTTCAAGTATTTTTCCCGAGAGTTTAGCCACAATATCCATTTTTGAAACCGAAAAACCTGCTCCGCAACATTCAGTTTTGAATGCCCAATCGATAGGAGTGGCTCCGGCTTTAATCATTACATCTTCCATTTCAGTTGGATCTTCAGAGCGGGTCAAAGTTGAAGCCTCTTTCGGCCTTGCCAGCAGACAACCGTAGTAACAAGCAGTCTTCTGATTAAGTCTGTTTACAATATATTGATCAGCAACAGGATAAATATATTTCTGAAGAAAATCGAGTATTGTAAGGATTTTTATATTGCCTGTGACAGGCATGTCCAGAATTTCTGAAACACTTTCCTGCAATTGTTTATCTCCTGCAATTTCTCTGCTTGCAGATGAAATCCTGCTGAAACAAGCAGCACAAGGAACAAGTATTTCTGTGAAACCCTGCTTTTCAGCCAGCGCAATGGTCCTCGCCGGAAGAGCAACTCCCAGTGTATGATTAATACTGTGAGCAGCTGTAGCGCCGCAACAACTCCAGTCTTTAATGGTTTCAAGAGTTATACCGCATTTTTCAGCGACAGCCTTAAGTGATTCACCGTATTCACGACCTGAACCCTCCAGCGAACATCCGGGATAATATCCTAACTTCATACGTTTTTATTTATTTTTACACTAAGGTCGTATGCAACGCCGCATGATGGAGATGTTACAATCCAGGATGCATTATTTAGCCATGCTCGTTTCATTTTTCAGTCTTTTTAAAAAGTTTTCTGATTTCTCCGGTATTCTTTACTTTATGAGGAATTATGCCAAGTTTGCCTTTCAAAAGCATCGAAGGAGCATTAGCAATATCCTGGATAATATTCAGAGACCTCAATTTATATTCAACAGTCAGTCCGACCTCATTCAGTTTACCATTGCGGGCAACTTCGTTAAGGAAAGACTTGTGGAAACTCAATATGTCCTTAGCTTTAGGATTCACCTTGTTTTGTCTTACGGATTCCTGACGAAGGAAATCCATTATTGAAGATATCTGTATTTCCTGCGGACATCGCGAATAACAAGTCTCGCAGGCAAGACAAAGCCATATTGAATAAGATTTTAAGATTTCATCTTCATAACCGGGATATTCCATTTGCAACATCCGGATTATTTGGTTGGGCATGATATCCATTTCATCTCTCAAAGGACAACCAGCTGTGCATTTGCCACATTGATAGCATTCATTTACATCAAGCTTGGCAAATCTTTCCACTTTCGCTTTAAGAGATTCCGATTTGGTTTCAATATTATTATCGTGCATTCCGGTAAAGTTTACGATTAAAGTAATTTCCAATCGGGGGGCTAAAGTAAGTCTTTTTGACAACTCCACATTACAAAATACGTTAAATTTTCACCAATTGATGAAAATAATGCACAAAACACCAAAAAGTGAGTAGTTTGTGTTTTTCGATGGTACCCTAAAATGCAGAAAGACGGTTTACTTTAAAACCCCTTTTTTACAAAAATAGAATAAAACACTTAATTTTGCTTGAAAATCAGATAATCAATGGAAGAAAATAAGATAAACATACTAACAGATATATTTGAGTCATGGTCAGGCAAAAAGCCGGAAGAAATTTCCATTTTACCACAAAGTGGGTCTTATCGCAGTTATTGCCGTATAAAATCAGGTAAAACTACTGCCCTGGGTGCCTGGAATGCAGATACCAGAGAGAACGAAGCTTTTCTGTCATTCACTGAAAGCTTCTACAAACTAGGTTTGCCAGTTCCTGAAATATATTCAGTTAATAACGAAGAGAATGTTTATCTTCTTGAAGATTTCGGTGAAACCATGCTTTTTGATTGCGTCCGTAACAAACCTTTTGACCAAAGACTCAAAGAGCTTTACAAAAAAAGTCTGAAAGGTCTCGTTGATCTGCAGTTATCCGGTAAGGATTGTATTGATTACTCAAAATGTTATCCCAGAGCTGCTTTCGACAAGGATTCTATGATGTGGGACCTTAATTACTTCAAATATTATTTCCTTAAATTAACCCGTATACCTTTTGATGAACAGGCACTGGAAGATGATTTCAGGACATTTGTCAAGTATCTGCTCCGCGAGAAAAGTGACTATTTCATGTTCCGAGATTTTCAATCGGCTAATATAATGATCCGCGATGAGGAACCATACTTTATAGATTATCAGGGTGGAAGAAGGGGTGCATTGCAATATGACCCTGCCAGTCTGCTTTTTGATGCAAAAGCAAAACTTCCAAAGTCTGCAAGAAGCGAGCTGATAGAATATTATGTTGAGGTTCTTTCTGAGAAGACGACTGTTTACAAAGTTGAATTCATGAATTTCTATCAGGGTTTCGTCCTGATCAGACTTATGCAGGCAATGGGAGCTTTTGGTTTCAGAGGTATTGTCGAGAAAAAACCGGGATTTATGGAAAGCATACCGCCGGCACTCAAAATGTTTGCCGACATACTTGATGAATGGACATTACCTGTCGAGATACCCGAGTTGAGGGCATGCTACAGCAGGATGATTGAATCAAAATATATCAAAGACCTGACAAGAAATTTTGAAGATTAATACCTGTGCTTTTACTTGTTGCCTTGCAGCGGGTAGATTCAATGTAGAGTTATATAATTCTCATTGATATTTATCTTCTGGTCATTGAATACACCTTCTTTGGGAAAATGAATATAAAAATGCTGGCTCCTAATGCAAGCAGGAATACCGTACTAAATGTAACCACAGCATTTGAAATCATGGTTTGCATGTACTGACCGGACAGCTCAGTATCTTTAAGATTATCCATAAACTTGATAAGTGCAAATATTGTCTTGTAAGCATACATACCCGGAACCATAGGCAGGAGAGCAGGTATATACAAAACCGTCATCGGGCATTTGGATAATCTTCCGAACCACAAAGACAAGGCTCCGATAGTAACAGATGCGCAAAATGAAGCAGTGGCAATATCAATATCCAGTCCTTTCATAAGTGTAAATCTTATAGCGTGACCTACAGCAGCGAGTATAGCTATGTATAAAAATGCTCTCTTGGGAGGATTTGAAATTGCTCCGAAACCAATACCGGCAACAGCAGCCAGCAAACCATCCAGGATTATGTCGATTATCATCATAACAAGCTGTTTTGGAATATGAATAATGAAGCAGACATGCCGACTGCGATACATAGAATAAGAAGGAATGCCTGAACAAGTCTTGAGCCGCCGCTAAGTGTATGACCTTCAAGAATATCAATAACACCATTGATAAGCGGAACACCGGGTATAAGATATAATACGCTGGTTGCAATAGCGATTTCTGCAGTTGCATCAAAGAAGATTGAAGTTGAAGCACAGAGAGAAGCCACAAAAGAAGAAATAGTGAAAACTATAAAATGATTTATCTTTTTTCTCTGCATCAGAATCCTTAGATAAAATCCTATCAGAGTCGCTGCGAAGACAGTAAGTACAGCCAGTAAATCTCCGCCAAACAACCTGCAGAATGAAGCGTTTGCCAATCCTACCAGTAAAGTTGTAAGTTCAGACGATATACGGGGCTGAGATTTTATTTGAAGATATTTTTCTTTGATTTCCTCAAGAGAGAGATGCTTATCATAAGCTTCCCAGCTAAGCGAACTCAGTTCTGAATTATAAGTGAAATTTATTGCCTGATGCTGAATATGAACCACTTCCGTGTATATGTATGCATCATCCTTATCTGAAACCGTAAGAATAAGACTGTTCGGAAAAGTTGTCATGCGTATTGAGAGTCCGAAAGACTGAGCAACTCGTGTGGAATTGCGAATAACCCTTGATGTATGTGCTCCGGATCCAAGCATACAGGATGCGTAATCTGCTATAAACTTGGTAAATGCTTTGATTTCTTCTTTTGATTTCATTCTAAAATATTGAATATTAATGAATTAGATTTTAACTAATTGCAGGTGCAAAGTTAGTAAAAAATACCTTTGAACAATAACAACCTTAACATGCAGTTTTGTTCATTTGTAACAAACATATTTTGTTTGGTTTGCCGGCAAATCTTTCAATTCTGTTGTGCTCATTCCTCGCTGCTCTGCGTCAGGTAAATATATAGTTCAGACAAAACTTTATTTTTATGAATGCAAAAACCTGTGTAACTTTCCGGTCATTTAATAATATTTATGAAGGGAGTGAT
>CAZCPI010000033.1:4414-9425 GCA_964500535.1 uncultured Bacteroidales bacterium | reverse complement strand
TGCAAAAACCTGTGTAACTTTCCGGTCATTTAATAATATTTATGAAGGGAGTGATTTTTGCCGCCGGGCTTGGCACCAGACTATATCCTTTGACAAAGGATAAACCAAAAGCATTGGTAGAAGTAAATGGTTTGACAATGCTTGAACATACGTTGATTAAATTTCAAAAAGCGGGTATTGACGAGCTTGTGGTCAATATACATGCTTTTGCAGACAAAGTCGAAGAATGGCTTAAAGCCTATGCGCAGCAGCATCCGGCTTTAAAAATATATGTTTCTGATGAAAGAGACTTGCTGCTTGAAACAGGAGGCGGACTCAAAAAAATGAAACCTTTGCTGAGTAAATGCGGAAGAAATACGACTTTTTTATGTGTGAGAGATGAAAATAGTAAAACTGGCAGACGTACAGTCTTTTTACATAATGATGATCAACCGACAGATAATGAGTGTGATGCATCGTCTTCTCATTCACATGGCAATAGAATGGTCGTTGATGGGCCGTTTCTTGTACACAATGTCGATATCCTTTCAGATATTGATTTGAAAATGCTCATAAGTGAAGATTCTGATTTTGTTTCTTCACGTCATGTTGCAACTCTTGCCGTAAGAAAAACCGAAAGCGACCGGTACTTCCTTTTCAATCAGGATGGTATCCTGTGTGGCTGGGAAAATGTAAAAACATGTGAACAAAAGATTTCACGTCCTGCCGAAACCAATCTTCGCCGTTTTGGTTTCACCGGAATACATATTATTCATCCTCTTCTGTTTGATTTGATGACGGAGGAAGGAGTTTTTTCGATAACAGATGTATATATCAGATTGGCAAAAGATTACGATGTCCGCATGGTTGATGTAAGCGATTCAGCCTGGTTCGACATCGGCAGTCCCGAGCAACTTAAAATTGCCGAGGAAAAATTCGTTTAAATATAATTAAAGATAACTTGCTTGTGATAATTTGAAAAAACAGTAATCATCAATCATAATATTTATTGAAATAAGTTTTATTAAAAAATTCTGTACACAGATAATCAACGATTAACAATTCAAAACCATTTTCTTTCGTTTTAGTGGTCATATTTTTCGGTTTCTGAGGTTCGGCAAGAGTAACTAGCAAGTAACTAGCAAGTAACTAGCAAATTTTTCTTGAAAAAATGAAATACTATTATTATCTCTTTGAAATATTGATTGTTGCTTGATTTTTTCATCGTTTGGTAGTTCCCTAAATTCATTGAAAAAGTAACTAGCAAATAGAAAAAAGTAACTAGCAAATAGTTTATTCATTTTCTTCGGCATTAAAAATTGCTCTTCCAAATTTGGTAAGAATGTATTTCTGTCCCTTAATATCTGCTTTATCAGCTTTTGTGTAAGTCAAAAGTTGAGACTCAATTAGTGGGATTACATGTTTTTTAAAGTTTTTTGTTTGATTCGATAGCCCCACCCAAGAAAAAATCTCTTCCCGACTTTTAGCTTCTATACAATATTCAAGAATTTTCAACTGCTTTTCGGTCAATTCATCTATTTCTGAGTAAGCCATTGTCGAAATAGGTTCAACTACTTTAAAAGCAGTGACCAGATTCAAATCGAATATGGCTTTACCATTCCAATTCTCTTCCAGTTCTTTTTGAACCCTTACAATTCCCCTGTTGTATCGGTTCACATACCCAAGAACTTTCATCGCTTCTGCGATAATAGGATTCCGATAATCGTTAACATCGGGGAAATTTTCAGGGCGTGCTTTACCATATAAACCACCAGCATTTTGTATTTCAATATAGCTATCGAATTCGTAAAAACGGGTTGGCGCATTCGATTCATAGTCACGATGCATTATAGCGTTCATTAACAACTCACGTGTTGCATAATACGGATAACTAATTACTTTCATTTCGCGTAATGCCGAAATCGGTACTGGCTTCTCTTTGGCAATGCTTAGTTCTACAAACGTATCCATTTTCTGAAGTGTCCGCACCAGATTGCCCTCAAATTTGTGTTCGTTCAGTACTTCGCCTGCACGGTCTTCGCCTGCAAAACGGACATATTGCACATAGCACCCCGTCATGAATTTTTCTGGTTTGATCCCAAACAGTACAATACCCGCATACGTTGGGCAATCGTAACGCAAATCGAAAAACCCCAACGATTGTAGCTTTTGTTTAATGTCCCTTTTGTCGTCCAATAAATTATCTTCGGGGAATGCCTTTGGTAAATATTCGGTTTTGAACAGTTTACTATTTAAATCATCGAGAGTCGCATCTGTGCAGGGCATGGCATCGAAGGATTTGATGTTGGCGGCCCGTTTTTCGTACAGTATTTTTTCTTCGGCTTCGTTGGCAACGGCTTTTCGAGCACCAACACGAATCCATATTTTGCCTTTGTACCGAACAGGTGGAAAGTTGGAGGGTTGCACCTCGGCAACCAATAAATCGCCATCGGGGAACGAGTACTTTTCGATTTCCATTGCAGGTTGGGGTTGTATGTTGCCATCCGACCTTATACCTGCAATATTATTTTGTAATTCATCGGTTACTATTAGTCCATTACGAGAACCATCGTCTTTTGAACCAATAATCAGAATGCCTGCCTGTTTCGAATCTGGAAGATCATTGCAAAACGCACATATAGCTTCACCAAACTTATCTGTATTACTGGTTGAGATAGTTCGTTCAACGCGTGAATTTTCTATATCAAGTAGGAGTCTTTTAAGTTCGTCTTTTGAAATCATAATTTATACTTTTATATATTAATCAAAAGTATAAAAATAATTAATAATAAAGTGTAAAAAATGATTAATATAAGCGTTTAGTAATATTATTATGTTAAGTGTTTTCATCTTTTTATCCACCAGCTTTCAAGCTTCTTAATTGAGTTTGTGATGTGGATTTGCTCGTGGGTTTCGTAGAATTCTTTAAATCTTGTATTGCTTTTGTGGAAAACTAAAATGTTAAATAACTTGCAGCCTGAAAGACAATACTGTGTAAGCTGATTCAGGAATTTTTCGTCAGATGGTTTGAGGTGAATTACGAATGCGCCGTTTTCATCGTAGAAATAAAAATCTTCATATCCTGATTCATTAAGAAAGCTGAAAATGTCGGTCGGATTATTTTCGATTTTGTTGAAGACCTGGTGCAGAGGGGCGTATTCAAAATAAATTACGATATTCTGATTTGAAGAAAGGTGTTTTGAAAACCCTCTTAATACTTTTGTGTCGAAACCATCAGTGTCAACCTTAAGGAAGTTTGGATTAAAATTATTGTTTGTGCAGACTTCATCCAAAGTTATGAAATCAGTCATGATTCCATTCTTACTTTCAAGAATATTGGCAGTGTTTACGAACGTTTTGGTTTCAACACCTTTTTTCTCTGATTTGTCGCTTAAGTAGACCTTTAAACACTCAGCTCCGGGCACCTGCTTCATGTTTTTCTCTAAAAATGGGAAAAACGAATCATTTCCGTCAATGCTCAGATACCTGCCTTTTTTCAGGCTATTGTAAGTCATTAATGTAACAACGCCAATATTTGCACCGACATCAATCATCGTCAGATCTCCTTCACACTGGAATACAAAATTTGCAAACCTTACAATTTCATCTTCATTAGTTCTGACATGGGAGAGTCGTGAATATATATAAAGATTGCTTCCTTCGATCTTTCTTCTGATCTCAGGGTTCCAGTATTTGATTACCAGGTGTTTAACAAATGATTTAAGTCCTGAATTCATGGTAAAAGATTTTAAGTGAATTTCAGTCAGCGAATTCCTTGCTTATTGCTGCCGGGAGATTCAACACGGGTATTACTTTTTCCTGTGGGCAATCGTGGCAGCTGCCTGGTATGTTGGCATAAGCAGCACTTCGGCTATCTGAATATGGGGTGGGGCTGAGGCTGCAAAAAATACGGTTTCAGCCACGTCATCGCCGTTCAAAGGCTTGATGCCCTTGTAAAATTCATCAGCAGCCTTCTTGTTACCTCTGTATCTGACGACAGTGAAGTTGGTTTCAACCATACCCGGTTTGATGTTTGTAACTCTTATCGGAGTATCAACGAGGTCAATACGCAAACCATCAGAAAGAGCTTTAACTGCAGCTTTAGTGGCGCAATATACACTGCCGCCGGCATATGCAGCATCACCTGCGATTGAGCCGATATTTATTACATGCCCTGCGCCTCTTTCAACCATGCCGGGTACAACAAGTCTTGTCATTGCAAGCAACGCCCTGATATTGGTATCAATCATTATATCCCATTCGTCAAGATTGCCTTCATGCTCCTTGTCCACGCCAATTACAAGTCCGGCATTGTTAATCAGGACATCAATATTTTTCCATTTTCCTTCAAGAGAATCCAAAGCATTCTTCATTGCTTCTCGGTCTCTTACATCAAATGGAAGCAACATGACTTCAATACCATATTTATTTTCCATTTCATTTTTAAGCCGGTTTAGCTTTAGCGTGTTTCTTGAGTTTAGTATCAGGTTACATCCCTGTGAAGCAAACTTGCGTGCACAACCTTCTCCGATGCCACTACTGGCTCCTGTTATCAGAATTATTTTATCTTTCATACGTTATTCTTTATTTTCGTAATTCTTATTAATCCATCCCATTGGGATATCAGATTCAAAGACAGTGTCACTAACTTTTATCCGGTTTTTGAGTTTACCTTCTTTTTCGAAACCAAGGCATTCATACAATGAAATAGCTTTCAAATTAGATTCTCTGGCGATTAATTCAATCCTCAAAATATCTTGTCTGTATTTTTCAACATAATAAAGTAGATGTTCGAATAATTTTTTTCCCAGTCCTATACTCTGATAATCCGGATGGATTACAATCGTCAGTTCACTTAAAATGTGATCAAAAACCATGGGTTCCAGTTTATAACAGTGTATTTCACCTATAATTGTACTATCGTCATTATTTTTTATAATAAACTGAAGCCCTTGATCCAGGGCTTTCCTGGTGAAATAATTTATATATTCAAAAAAACTAATTAAAGGAGTTTGTATGAGGAATGGAAAGG
>CAZCPI010000033.1:0-4404 GCA_964500535.1 uncultured Bacteroidales bacterium | reverse complement strand
AGCTAAAGCATTAGGAGCTTCAGAAGAAAGTTCAATTTATATATTCAAAAGTAATTTCATCCTGAGTGCGGGCAATGCCACCGATACTTTTGCTTACTGCTTTGTACAGCTCAAAGATTTGTTGGCAATCTTCAATTGATGCAGCCTTCACAGAATAATTTTCCATTGATTTCAGATTAAATTCCGGTATAAACATCCAACGAGGACAAATTTAAGCAATAAAACTATTTGCGGCACTTTGTAAGAGATTTCTTTAAAGTATTTGTATCAATTTTAAAAACCAAACATAGTTTGTATGATTATTTTTGCAGGTATCTGTTTATTACTTAACCTTACCGCACATATGAAACATCATGTTCTTAAAGCAATACTGTTTGGCATTGTTTTGTCTTCTTCTTTTAATTCTGCCGCCTGGGTAGGTAGTGCAATGCCCAAATTGCATGTTGAAGGCAGATACCTAAAAGATGTTCATGGCAACATAGTTAATTTACACGGTTTCGCACAGACTTATTCACCCTGGTTTAATGAGCAGGGGAGGATATGGAATAACTATAACGTGAGTGCTTGCCTGAGTTATAATAAAGGGTTGATTGACAAAATTATGGCTGCAGGTTGGAAAATGAATTTTATCCGTTTGCACATGGATCCATATTGGTCTAATACACCCGGGGTTTCAACGAAAGGAGAACACGATATTTCGGCATTTAATTTTGACAGATTTAAGACATATCTGAATAGTGTATTTATACCAATGGCTGAATATGCTATATCTAAAGGTATGTACGTGGTGATGCGGCCTCCGGGTGTTTGTCCGGAAAAAATTGAAGTCGGAGATGCTTATAATAAGTATCTGATAAAAGTCTGGGGGTATGTGGCTCAACAAACTAAATTAAAGAACAATCCGAATGTGATGTTTGAACTGGCAAATGAGCCCGTGAATATACTGGGTCCTGACGGTACTTATGGTGCAGGTTCTCAGGGACATTTTGATAATCTGAAAACATATTTTCAGGCAGTCGTTGATACAGTAAGAGCTAACGCTGATAATATACTTTGGGTGCCGGGATTAGGGTACCAGTCATTATATCAGGGATTTGCAACTAATCCAATAGAAGGTGAAAACATAGGTTACGCTGTACATGTGTACCCGGGTTGGTTTAATAGTGGTACCGGTTATTCAAGTTTCCAGGCCGGATGGAACAATCAGGTGAAACCGGTAGCTGATTTTGCTCCAGTAATGGTAACTGAAATGGACTGGGCTCCAGCCAAATACAATGCATCATGGGGTAAAAGCAATACAGGAGTGGCAGGAGGAGAAGGTTTCGGCGCTAATTTTAAAAAGATAACCGACGAAAGCGGCAACGTAAGCTGGCTGATCTTTACCGGGCCTGATTTGCTTGCTAAGTTTACCGGAATTGCACCGGCTGCAGGAGATACATTTACATTTTATAATGATCCTGAAGCATGCCCCTGGCCTGCATATCACTGGTATCAGGAATATGCTGTTAAGGAATATCCCCGTCCTGATTATACTTATTTATCCCGCAGCGACAATGGCAACGGCACTTTCACCAATCCAGTCATTTTTGGTGATTTCCCTGATCCTGATGTTATCAGAGTGGGAGATGTATATTATATGTCAACTACAACAATGCATCATTTCCCGGGTGCAACTATACTTAAGTCTTATGATCTGGTCAACTGGGAGTATTGTGCCAATCCTCTTGATAAAATTGAATCAAATGATTTTTATAATCTGGATGGAGGCAACAGATATAGCCATGGTCAATGGGCCAGCAGCCTGAAATATAATAACGGTACATTCTATCTGCATTTTAATACTTTGGATGACGGAAGTTACCTTTTAACAGCTACAAATCCGGAAGGTCCGTGGACTAAGAAAAAGCTAACAAAATCTTTCTATGATGCAGGGTTGTTTTTTGATGAAGATGGTAAAATTTATATTGTATATGGTATAAACAAACTAAGGATAGCTCAGCTGGATGCCAATTTTGAGGTTGTTAAGGATCAGGAAATCACATATGGCACAATACAACCCGGCATTGATAATTCTGGTACAGAGGGAAGCCATTTGTACAAAATAAACGGATATTATTATATATACGCCACGACCGGTGGTTATTATGCGACTCAGGTGGCATTTCGTTCTCAATCGATATTTGGTCCGTATGATGAAAAAGAAGTATTCAACAGCGAGCGCATCCATCAGGGAGCTTTAATTCAAACACAAAAAGGTCAGTGGTGGACTATACTTTTTGCTGATAAAGGTGCTTACGGTAGGTTGCCGAACTTGTTACCGGTCACATGGACTGACAACTGGCCAATAGTTGGTGTTAACGGACAAAGCGTTACAACTTATGCGAAACCAAATGTCGGAAGATCTTATCCAGTTAAAAGCTTACCGACAAATGATGTTTTCAGAAATTATCTTTTGGCTCCTCAGTGGGAGTGGAATCATAATCCGGATAACTCAAAGTGGTCTCTGGTGAAAGCTCCGGGAAACCTGAGATTGTACACGGCAAATGTTACCGACAGTCTGACTAAAGCTAAAAATACCCTGACTCAAAGAATACTTGGCTTCCCTAAAAATCAGAATTTGTCTTACGGTACAATAAAAGTCAATATCAGTACGATGAAAGAAGGCGATATTGCAGGTTTGGCAGTGTTTCAGGATCCATATGCATATATTGGTGTGAAAGTTTCAGGTGGGAAGAAGTATCTGACAATGCTGAATGCCGGAGCAAAAACTCAACAAACTGCAACAGAAGCTTTAACTGACAGTATAATTTATTTGAGAGCGGTCGCGAATTATTCGACCAGCAAGGCTGATTTTTATTACAGTACGGATAACAGCACATATACAAAATTTGGTTCTACTTTAGATATGCAATATAAACTGACTGTATTTGTTGGAAACCGTTTCTGCATATTTAATTATGCAACTCAGGCTACAGGCGGATATATTGATGTTGACTGGTTCTCGACTGAAAAGGATTTTACTGAAGAGAGGTTTTATGATAATACATTTACCGGTTACAGTGTTGAATCATTATCATTAAAAGAATTGAAAACAGAAAAAACAAATATAAGCCTGCTCACAGGTAGCTCCAGAAGTCTAATAATTACAGCTGTTTATAATGATGGTCATACAGAAGATGTTACGCTTAGTGCAACATATGAAAACACTAATCCTGATGTTGTTACTGTCAAAAACGGACAGATGTTGGCAAAGGCTAACGGAACATCTACGATTACTGTTACCTATCAGGGTGGAATGGGTGAAGCCAAAAGTCTAGTCCTGAATGTAAACTCTACTTATTTCCCGCTTACTAAAGACTTGTTTAATCCATCTATTTATGGTACAGGTTCGTTTAACGAAACCACAAAAACACTTATAACAGGTCAATATGGATTTGGTGGCTGGCAGTATTCAAGCGGGATTAACCTGTCTGCTTACAAATATCTTGTGGTGAAGCTTGGAGCAGTGGCTTCAGGAGGAGCTTCACTGAGAGTATTTGATGAAGGCAGCTACTGGTCCAATCCTGCGATGGTGGATGCCGGCAGTAATCGTACAGTTGTAATGAATATGTCAAACATTAACAAAAACACCACAACCACAAAATTAAATTCCAGCCATATTTACATTGTAGGATTTTGGTCATATGGCGGAAGCCCGATAGTGATATCAGAAGCATATGTAACCAATAACAGCGATTATTCAAAACCTACCGGTCTCGATGATGTTTCAATCATTCCAAATAATGACGATATTGTTGATGTATATACTATTATGGGCATTAAAGTGAAATCCGGAGTAATGCGAAAAGACGCAATCTCCGGATTATCTAACGGGTTTTATATTGTCGGAAGGCAGAAGGTTATGGTGAGGAATTAAGATTATTTGTTAAGAAGGCTCTTTTACTTATAGTTGTATTTTGACAACTATAAGTTGCTTAGTACAACTATTTATTTACCATTTAATGATTGCAGGCTGATTTTGTGTAAGTTTTTTTTGATATCCTTATAAATATCATTCAATACTTTTTCCGCTACCAGTTTGGTTGATATTTCTTTGGAATAAAATCCTGAGAATTTATAATGTCCTGAGACTTTAATTTCAGCATTAATAGTCATTTGACCGGCTAATGAATCAGAATCTATCTGATGTTTGTAAATAAAACTTACAGGAAAATTATAATCTGATTTGGTGATAAAAGGAGACCAAAGCTTACCCAGATCTTTATCGGAAATATCAACTCTAACCGGGTTTTCTGCATTTAAATCTCCTACAGTAATTGTTTTATATATAACAATAACCGGGATATCAGGCAGAGTAAATCTATCAGACGCACCATTTAATGTGAAAACTGATTTATTATTACC
>CAZCPI010000032.1:17850-19886 GCA_964500535.1 uncultured Bacteroidales bacterium | reverse complement strand
ATATGATACTCTGCCATCAATTTCAAACATTGACGAACAGTTGATCCTATAGTTATAGTAATGGGATCGTATATCATGCCATTCTCTGCACGCTTTACTGTCTGAACCTGTTTTGCCTGTTCAGCTATTGGCATGTTTTTGTGAATAACACCAATACCACCTTCTCTGGCTATTGCAATCGCCATTTTGGATTCCGTTACAGTATCCATCGCTGCGGATACAAAAGGAACTTTCAAAATAATATTTTTTGAAAAACGGGTTGAAAGATCAACGTTTTGAGGCAAAACATCTGAATATGAGGGAACCAACAACACATCGTCGAAGGTTAATCCGTCGAAACGTACACGATCAGCAATAAATGACATATATTTAAGTTTTGAAATTTATTGCGTGCAAATATACAGATTTTCCGTAAACTAGTTACCCATCTCTGAGAGAAACTTAATGCGGACAAGCCTGACTTCCTCTTCAGTGAAATCACCTCCAAGCTCATCAAGAGCTTCCTGTATACTATCTGATGATGAACTCTTAAAATAATCCATTAGTTCATCTATATGATCAAAATCCATTATTTCATTAAGGAAATAATCAATATTAATTTTAGTACCTGAATAGACAATAGCTTCAATCTCATCCAGTAATTCACTGAAGTCAAGGCCTTTGGTCACAGCAACATCATCAAGAGCAATTTTCCTGTCAATTGCCTGAATGATTGACACTTTCATTTTTGACTTATTAGCGACTGTACGTACTCTTAAATCTTCAGGACGTTCAATTTCGTTTTCCTCAACATGTTTTTTTATAAGAGAAAGGAATTCTTCTCCATACCTTTTAGCTTTTCCGGCTCCTACTCCCGGCACATTCTGAAGCTCATCCATGTTCACAGGATATGTCGTTGCCATGGCTTCTAAAGAAGGATCCTGAAATATTACGTAGGGTGGAAGATTAAATTTCTTTGAAATGCGCTTTCTGAGGTCTTTTAACATTGAATACAAAACAGGATCCACAGCACAGGCCGCACCACCCCTGATTGGAGCTTCTTCCTCAGCTTCTTCAAAATCATTATCTTCAGTAACCATAAAACTAACAGGTTTTTTTAAGAAATCCCTGCCAGCCTGTGTAACTTTCAACAAACCATAATTTTCAATATCCTTGTCAAGATAACGGCTTATAAGAGCTTGCCTGATTACAGCATTCCATGTTTTTTCCTCTTCATCAGTACCACAACCATATACATCAAGCTCATCGTGTTTGTATGAAACAATTTCCGAGGTACTTTTACCAAGCAAGACATCTATCACATGATCGGTCTTGAATTTTTCCTTTAACGCTATGACTGTTTCAATGACAGTCGATAATAATTCTTTAGCTTCCACCTGTTTTTTAGGATTTAAACAATTATCACAGTTTCCACAATTATCATTTGTGTATTCTTCTCCGAAATAATGCAGCAGGAGTTTTCTTCTGCAAACCGAAGATTCTGCATATGCTGCTGTCTCCAGTAATAACTCCTTCCCGATTTCCTGCTCGGCAACAGGTTTTCCCTGCATGAATTTTTCAAGTTTCTGAAGGTCTTTGTTTGTATAAAATGTCAGGCATACACCCTCACCGTCATCTCTTCCGGCTCTTCCTGTTTCCTGATAATATCCTTCCAAACTTTTTGGTATATCATAATGTATGACAAATCTCACATCTGGCTTATCAATTCCCATGCCAAAAGCAATCGTTGCTACAATTATTTCAATCTTTTCCATAAGAAATGCATCCTGGGTCTCAGATCTTACTGAAGATTCCATTCCTGCATGATATGGTAAAGCATTGATTCCGTTGACTTGTAGTGTTTCAGCAAGCTCTTCCACTTTCTTTCTGCTCAGACAATATATTATACCGGATTTCCCGGCATTATTTTTTATAAATCTGATTATATCCCTGTCAACATTACTTGTTTTTGGTTTTACCTCGTAAAATAAGTTTGGTCTGTTGAAAGAAGATTTAAAAACTGTTGCATTTGTCATGCCCAGATTTTTTTGGATATC
>CAZCPI010000032.1:0-17750 GCA_964500535.1 uncultured Bacteroidales bacterium | reverse complement strand
TTACCGTCCATAATGTTACGGATGATTGCTTCCTGATTACCTTTGAATGTATCAAATCCAAAATGAATTTTCAGGTTTTGTGTCAAAATGTCTTGTTTTGGCATTTCTTTCCTGCTAAGCTGTTTTTAAATGCATCGATGAATAAGACTCAACTTTCTTTCGTGCATAATCAAGAGTAATTACCAGTGAATCCTTGTTGCCCGATGGAACTTCATACATAGGATCCATGATAATAGTCTCAGATATTGAACGTAATCCCCTGGCACCAAGACCAAACTCAATAGCCTTATCAACAATATATTCCAATACTCCCGGTTCAAAACTCAAATTAACATTATCCATATCAAAAAGCTTTACATATTGCTTGATAATTGAATTTTTGGGTTCTGTCAATATTTTTCTCAACGCATCTCTGTCCAAAGGATTAAGGTAAGTGAGAATTGGTAAACGCCCGATTATCTCAGGTATGAGCCCAAATGCTCTAAGATCCTGAGGTGCAATATACTGAAGTAAATTCTTACGGTCAATATGTTCGGATTCTTTACTTGCACCATAACCAACAACTTTTGTATTAAGCCTGTTTGCTATTTTTTTGTCAATACCTTCAAAAGCTCCACCACAGATGAAAAGAATATTTTTAGTATTAACAGCTATCATCTTCTGATCAGGATGTTTACGACCACCCTGAGGTGGTACATTTACTACAGAACCCTCAAGAAGTTTTAATAAACCCTGTTGAACACCTTCACCGCTCACATCTCTGGTTATTGAGGGATTATCCCCTTTCCTTGCGATTTTGTCAATCTCATCTATAAAAACAATGCCCTTCTCAGCTGAAAGTACATCATAATCTGCAACCTGCAGTAATCTCGTAAGAATACTTTCAATATCTTCTCCTACATATCCTGCCTCAGTTAAAACGGTAGCATCCACGATTGTAAAAGGAACATGCAGTTTTTTGGCAATGGTTTTTGCAAGCAAAGTCTTTCCTGTACCGGTTGAACCAACCATTAGGATATTGGACTTTTCAATCTCGACATCATCTCCATGATCATCCTGCATAATCCTTTTGTAATGATTATAAACCGAAACAGAAAGATATTTTTTTGCTTCATGCTGACCAATTACATATTGGTCTAGAAATTCTTTTATTTCCTTGGGCTTGGGCAAATTATCTTTATCCACGCGGAATTTGCCTTTGGCTTTATCATTTGTACTCCTGCCATTGATTTCTCCAATCATTTCATAGGCACGTTGAGAGCAATCACCACAAATATTACCTGTGATTCCGGAAATCAAAAGATCAACCTCATCACGGGAACGACCACAAAAACTGCACTTATCCTGATTTTTTGCCATACTATTTATTACGGATCAGAACTTCATCAATCATACCATACTCTTTAGCTTCTTCAGAGGTCATCCAATAATCTCTGTCTGAATCCTTTTCGATTTGCTCAAAGTCTTTACCCGAATGTATTGAAATTATATTATACAACTCTTTCTTTAACTTCTGAATTTCACGGGCAGTAATTTCAATATCTGAAGCCTGTCCCTGTGCACCCCCCATCGGTTGGTGAATCATAACCCTGGAATGTTTTAACGCAAAACGTTTAGCTTTTGTTCCGGCGACCAGCAAAACAGCTGCCATCGAAGCTGCCATTCCCGTGCAAATTGTTGAAACATCACTCGAAATAAACTGCATCGTATCATATATACCCAAACCTGAATATACAATCCCGCCAGGTGAGTTAATATATAAGGAAATATCCTTGCCTGGATCTGCAGAATCAAGATACAATAATTGAGCTTGTACAACATTTGCTGTATAATCATCTATCTGAGTTCCCAGAAATATTATCCTGTCCATCATTAATCTGGAAAATACGTCCATCTGAGCAACATTCAGTTGCCTTTCTTCAATAATGGTCGGAGATATGAAATTGCTGGTGATTTTCATGTAATCATCCAACGCCGTGCCACTGATATTCATTTTCCCAGTAGCAAATTTCCTGAAATCATTCATATATGCATATTTTATGTTAACCAAGATCCAGCACAAAAACCTTAAACACGAATAACCGAAATCAAAAAAACGTATTGTTTCAAGAGAAATAACCCTTTGAAAATTTCATGCCGGAAAAACAAATTTATGAATAAATAATTTTAATGAGCAAAAAAATCGGCTGTGATTTTCTTCACAGCCGATTTTTTATTTAAATATCTCATTCTTCTTTAAAATATAAGCTGACTTATCAGGCATATAATTTATTGAATTCTTCAATATCAATCTGCTTTTCGTTAAGTTTGATTGTTTCCTTCAAATAACCTGCAACAACTTCACTCATAGCCTGATCAACAATATTATTTCTTGACTCTTCCTTCTTTAAAAGATCTGCGGCATATCCGGCTAATAAATCTTCAGGAACAGACATCATTCCATATTGCGCAAACTGAGCTCTTGTTACTTTCTTAGCGGTTTCAAGGAGAGCATCTTCATTTATCTGAAGATTGTTATCTTTTACAATCTGTTCCTTCATTAGATGCCATTTCAGATCTTCAATCATTTTTGGCATATCATTTTCAACAGATTCAGGATTTTGATTTTCTTTAGTAGTAAGAATCCAGCGTTTCAGAAACTCTACAGGAAACTCTACATCTTTAAGTTTTTTCAAAAGTACATTTTTTGCGTCCACCATAAATCTGTAATCACTTTCTGGTGCAAACTGACCTTCAAGAGATTCCCTGATTTTTACTTTAAACTCATCGATACTGTTTACAACGCCTTCACCATACATTTGATCAAACAGCTTCTGATCAATTTCTGATTCTTTGAAACGTGTTATCTCGGTAACCGTAAATTCGAAATCACTTTTTACATTCTCAGCGACCTCTTTCGAAACCTTTAAAAGAGAAGCAAGCTCGCTTACTGCATTATCATATGCGATTGAAGGATTAAGTGTAACCGAATTACCAACTTCCAGACCAATCATTTTTGATTTTTGATCGTCATTCTTGAAATAGGAAGGCATCATTACAGCATCTTCTACAAGAATACCTTCGCCTTCAGCAACGATTTCCTTTAAAGTACCCTTTACAACATCCTTCTCTTCTGATTTCTCAGCTTTTTCGTATGAACCATTTCTTCCGGCTATACTCTTCATCTGATCTTCAATCATTTTATCAGTAACCTCGATCTTATAATAAGGCACTGAATCTTTCTTATTCAGAGTAAAACTTATTTCCGGAGATAAAGCTATATCAAAATCAAACTCAAAGTCTTCCTGAGTATCAAAATTAATTGAAGGTTGCTCCAGGCTGGGAAGCGGTTCACCAAGAATATTGAGATTGTTTTCCTTAATATAATTATACAATGACTCTCCAACCATATTCTGAACAACTTCAGCCAGAATTGATTTTCCGTACATTTTGTTAATGAGGCCTGCAGGAACCATACCCGGTCTGAAACCCGGAATATTAGCTTTCTTGCGGTAATCCTTCAGTGTCTTTTCTACCTTTTCCTGATAATCAGCCTTCACAAGCTGAATTTTCAAAGTTGCATTTACTTGATCAATAACCTGTTTGTCTACTTGCATGTCTTTTTGATTTTGAGGCGCAAAATTACGTCATATCTTTGTGAAGCGCAAGGATTTCCATCATATATTTGCAAAAAAAAGTTATGAAGTTTCTTACAAACAAGTCGTTTATACAAAGATTAATAATTCTCTTGCTGATAGTTTTTGCAGGATATACTGTTTCTATGGCCTTTTTTTCATTTTATTTACTCGCTGAATCCGGGCTGGACACTCAACTTTTTAACGAGTTTTTGTCACAATCTATGAGTAATGCAGGGATGATCAGATTGATGCAATTCCTGAATACCACATTTATTTTTATCATGCCTCCCTTTGTATTTACATATCTGTTTAAAGATAACAACAAGACATACCTCAATCTAAATATGCCTAAGCCCACTCATATATTATTGGCAATATTGAGTATCATTGTTGCTATACCTTTGATAAATCTGCTGGTTACATGGAATGAGAGTCTGAAACTTCCTGATTTTTTAGCAGGTATTGAAACCTGGATGAAAGAGTCTGAAAAAAATGCTGGAGAGATAACAGAAAAAATATTATCAGGTTCATCCGTTGGCATTTTACTTGTAAATCTTATGATAATCGCCATTTTGCCCGGCATCGGAGAAGAGCTTTTTTTCAGAGGATTATTGCAAAAAATATTTTCAAACGCTTTTCAAAAAAAACACTCTTACGACTTAAAAAGTATCAGGTGGTCAAATCATCTGGCTATCTGGGTGGTAGCAATACTGTTCAGTGCTATACATTTGCAGTTTTACGGATTTATACCCAGAATGCTTCTCGGAGTATGGTTTGGATATTTGCTTTACTGGTCAGGATCTGTCTGGGTTCCTGTAATTGCACATATTACTAATAACTCACTCTCTACAATATTCTCATTTGCTGAGAATAATAATTACATTAATAAAGATCCGAATGTTATAGGAATTGGAGAAACCTATTGGCTGAGTATTTTTTCATCAGTATTAATCCTTTTGATTTCACTTTATTTTTTCAAAACTAAAAGAAACTTCAGATCTTCCGGTTTGAATAATGATGAAACACATTCACCTGAATTGAACCTTGAAGAATAATCTGTAACCATAGCAGATTAATCTGGATAAATCTTTACTTTTGTTCTTACAAAACCATTTGGTTTACGCTAAAAAACCTTTTGATAAGTGAATACGAAAATAATTACCGAAAAAATATTGTCATTTGCGGCAAAAGTCTGGTTTTATCTGAAACCTGTGTTTGCATATTTACTTTCCAAACTTAAGTATGGCAAAAACAAACACAACGAAAAATATAAACAATCGCCCTGGTATGGCAAATTGTTAATAATAGCGATTGACCTTTTCCTGTGCTTTGTTCTTTATCTGATAATTGTTGATATAAACTTATTCTGGCTTTTTGGCAAGTCCCCGGGATTAAGCAGCATTAATCACCCCAAGCATAGTTATGCAACTGAAGTTTACAGTGCCGACGGAGTATTGATAGGAAAACTTTTCAGAGAAAACAGAACGCCTGTTGCATACAACGAGATTTCACCTTTGCTAATCAAAACATTGATTTATACTGAAGATGAAAGATTTTACAAACATATTGGTATAGATTTCAAAGGTCTGCTTGCAGCAGCAAAAGACATGACTAAAGGTGATGCCAGGGGTGCAAGTACAATTACTCAGCAACTTGTAAAAAATCTTTTTAAAACCAGAGTCCAGTACTCTACTGGCTTGCTGGGATATATTCCCGGTGTCAGACTGATAATAATGAAGTCCAAAGAATGGATTACTGCAGTAAAGATTGAAATGTTCTATACAAAACAGGAGATTTTAACTCTTTATCTTAATACTGTTGATTTCGGCAGCAATGCTTATGGTATAAAGACAGCGGCAAAAACATATTTTAAAACAACTCCTGCACGTCTGACTATTGAGCAATGTGCAACTTTAGTTGGTTTACTAAAGGCTACTACAACTTATAACCCAAAAGTTAACCCAAAGAATAGTCTGAAAAGAAGAAATATTGTACTTCAGAATCTTTTGTCACACAAGATGATAACTCAGTCTGAATACGATTCAATTTCAGCCATTCCCATTAAATTAAATTTTAATATTGAGAAGTATTCTGACGGACAAGCATTTTATTTCAGAGAAGCTATTGTCAATAATCTAAAGGACTGGTGTGAAGCAAACAATGTCGATATTTATTCAGATGGATTGAAAATTTATACAACAATCGACACCAGAATGCAAAAATATGCTGAAGAAGCCGTCGAAAAGCAAATGAAACGCGTTCAGCAGCAATTCAAAAATCATTGGGGCAATGTAAATCCCTGGCAGGACGAAAATCATATTGAAATTAAGGGTTTCATCGAAAATATCGCCAGGAAGACAGAATTCTATAAATATCTGTCCAACAGATATCCTGACCGACCGGACTCTGTAGATTACTTTATGAACCTTCCACACAAACTTAAGGTTTTTGATTACAAGGAAGGATCCAAAGAAATGGTTATGAGCACTATGGATTCAATTAGATATATGGTCAGTTACATGCATTGTGGATTTGTCGCTATGGAGCCTAATACCGGTTATGTAAAATGCTGGGTCGGAGATATAAATTTTGACTTCTGGCAATATGATAAAGTACTATCAAAACGCCAGCCGGGTTCTACTTTTAAACTTTTTGTATATACAGCCGCTTTCAACAAAGGCCTTGGCCCATGTGACATGAGAATCGACCAACCGGTTCAGTGGGATTTGTCCGAATATGGTGAACCCGAGATTTGGGAACCTATAAACGCCTCAGCGACTTTCTCTGGCGCTACGGTTTCACTGAAAAATGCTTTTGCCAGATCAATAAATAGTATTGCTGTTCAGGTTGCTCAGGAAACCGGGATACCTGAGATAGTTAAGACTGCACATGCCATGGGTATCAAATCAGATCTTGATGAAATACCTTCAGTTTGTCTGGGATCTTCTGATGTATCACTTCTTGAACTTGTTGACAGTTATTGCACAGTAGTAAATGAAGGAAGGCAGAAAGACCCGGTTCTTGTAACTCACATTGAAGACAACAACGGAAAAGTCATATACAGATATAGCCCTGCTCACAAACAGGTTTTAACTTACCAGACAGCTTTTCTAATGACACAAATGTTGCTTGGCGGTATGTCTGAGCCTGGAGGCACAACACAGAATCTCTGGTCATTTGATGTATTTAAATATAACACCGATTTTGGAGGAAAGACCGGGACCTCATCAAACCATTCGGATGCGTGGTTTGTCGGAGTTACGCCAAACCTCGTAGGCGGAGCCTGGGTTGGCGGCGAATACAGATGCATACACTTCCGCACCGGTGAGCTTGGAGAGGGTAGTAAAACTGCTTTGCCTGTATTTGGATATTTTATGGAAAAGGTTTTGGCTGATAACAGCTTATCTATTTACAGGGCTAAATTTCCGAAACCAACACGTGAAATTGAGGTTCCTTACAGCTGTCAGACAGCATGGAAAAAAGCAGAACCGGACTCAACGCTCTCAGACAGCACACTTATACAAGTAGATAGTTCGGGCATCCCGTCTTCGGAACCTTTGCCGGAAGAAATTATTGAATAAAAGCAAAACGGGATTTTACTGAAAAAATTAAATTTTCTGATTGCGGGGATGGAAGCTTAGCACCTGCTCCCTGAGGTACGTGTTGTCCATATGTGTGTAGATTTCTGTAGTCAGAATGCTTTCATGTCCGAGCATTTGCTGAATTACCCTCAGGTTTGCGCCACCCTCAAGTAAATGAGTGGCAAAAGAATGTCTGAACGTATGCGGACTTATATTTTTAACAATGCCGGCTAAGGCTGCCTGATATTTTACTATTCTAAAAACCATGGAACGCGTAAGCGCCCTGCCATAGCGATTGAGAAACAGGAAATCTTCGTTACCTTTCTTAATTTTCAGAGTCTTTCTGTCCTCCACCCAGAAACCTATTTCCCTGATAGCACGCTGAGATATAGGCACAAAGCGTTCTTTACTGCCTTTACCTTCCACCATTATATATTCATCATTAAACCAACAATGAGAGATTTTAAGATTAACCAGTTCAGAAACTCTTAACCCACAACTATATAAGGTCTCGAGCATTGCTTTATTTCTGTGACCTTCATTTTTTGAAAGATCAATAGCTGAAATAATATTATCAATTTCATCCAGAGTCAGTACTTCTGGCAAATGGATGCCAAGATTGGGGGAATCAACTTTTTCAGTAGGATCAGCATCAATAACATCAGTCATTATCAGAAACTTGTAAAAAGATTTTATTCCTGAAAGAATCCTGGCTTGTGATCTGGCACAAATACCTGCATCCCTCAGTTGGGCAAGAAATTGTTCCAGCTTATCAGATTGGACTTTGATTATATCTTCCTCATCCCCAATGTACTGTATTAATTTCTGAATATCTGAAATATAAGAAACCACTGTATTCTCCGATAAAGATTTCTCCAATCTAAGATATGCAGTATATTTTTTAATCCAGTACTCCGAACCGCCCATCAATTTAAAGTATTAAAAAAATAATTACCTTTGCAAAATCCGGAAAACCGCAATGCGAGTTGGTTCACGCTATTCCGGAGAAGCATTTCAAATCCTTTTGCAATAAGCAAAAATACTCAAAAACAACAGACAATGATAAGAATTGCCATTATAAACGGACCAAATCTGAATCTGCTTGGTAGAAGAGAACCTGAAATTTACGGAAATCAGACATTTGAGATCTACTTTGAATCACTTAAAAAGGCGTATCCTGACATTATTCTGGAATATTTTCAGTCAAATCATGAAGGATCACTCATTGATAAGATACAGGAAATCGGTTTTGATTATGAAGGCATTGTTCTTAACGCCGGAGGATATACTCATACATCGATTGCTCTGGGAGATTGTATAAAGGCAGTAAAAACACCGGTAATCGAAGTTCACATTTCAGATATCAGCAAGAGAGAACCATACAGGCAAGTTTCAATGATAAAACCTGCATGCAAGGCAACTATTGCCGGATACGGCCTTAAATCTTACAATATGGGAATTGAAGCAATCCTTGATTTGATTAATAAGGGTTGATCTTATATATTGATTGCACAGCATTTAGTTACAGACATTAGGTATAACAAAAATATTGTATGACGAAGTATACAAAAATAGTAGCCACCATTTCAGACAAAAGGTGTGAAGTTGATTTTCTCAGTGCTTTATATGAAGCCGGAATGAACGTTGTAAGAATGAATTCTGCTCATCTGGGTGAAGAAGGATTCAGGAAAATTGTAAATAATGTAAGATCGGTTTCGCCCCAGATTGGAATCCTGATGGACACAAAAGGTCCTGAAATACGTACAACAGCTATTGAATCCGGTGAAAATATTAAAATCACTACCGGAACAAGAATAATGGTTTCCGGTAATCCTGATCAACTTACTACATCTGAATGCATTTATTGCTCATATAAGGATCTGGTAAAAGAAATCCAGCCCGGCTCTGATATACTTATCGACGATGGAGAAATTGATTTGAAAGTGGTTGACAAAAACAGCGACTATCTCGTTTGCGAAGCTCAGAATGACGGAGTCCTTGGCAGCAGAAAAAGTGTAAATATACCCGGAGTCAGAATAAACCTGCCTTCTCTGACCGAAAAAGATAAAAAGAACATTTTGCTGGCGATAGAATTTGGTGTTGACTTTATTGCACACTCTTTTGTCAGAAACAAACAGGATGTTATTGCCATTCAGGAAATTCTTGACGAAAACCTCAGCTCAATCAAAATTATAGCAAAGATTGAAAACCAGGAGGGCGTTGATAACATTGACGAGATTCTTGAAGTTGCATACGGAGTAATGGTTGCAAGAGGTGATCTTGGTATCGAAGTTCCCCAGGAAAAAATACCCGGTATTCAGAGGATGCTTATAAAAAAATGTGTGGAGGCTAAAAAGCCTGTAATTGTTGCCACACAGATGCTTCATACGATGATTCAGAATCCGCGCCCTACAAGAGCCGAGGTAACTGACGTTGCTAATGCCATATACTACAGGACAGACGCTTTAATGCTAAGTGGTGAAACCGCTTATGGTAAATATCCTGTAGAAGCTGTTCAAACCATGGCCAAAATAGCTGAAGAAGCAGAAAAGGCAAAATTGAGCTCATACGATATTAAAGTTCCATTTGATGAAGAACAGTATGACACAACTTCATTTCTTGCACAACAAGCCGTACATGCATCAACCGTACTTAAGGTAAAAGCAATAGTAACTGACTCTTATACAGGTACGACTGCAAGATATATTGCAGCATTCAGAGGAAAAGCGCCTGTATATGCAATTTGCTACAGAGAAAAAACAGTCAGACAACTGGCGTTATCATACGGTGTTTTCCCGATTTTCCAGGAAATACGCAAGAGTACACGAATCTATCTGGTTTCAGCATTGAAAATGCTTAAAAAAATTGATTTGCTTGGTAGTGATGACAAAATAATATATCTGAGCAGTAGTTTCGGGGTAGCCGGCGGTACGACATTTCTTGAAATTAACCATGTTGATACAATCATCAACAATGCTGACCACTTCCTGTTGCCTAATTTCCCCTCTGCAGAATAGCTCATATGAATTTTGAGTTTGAAAAATATATTCTTGACCATATAGATGCAGAGCCCGGATTATTACAAAGGATTAACCGGGATACACAGATAAAATATGTCAATGGCCGAATGGTTTCTGGTCATCTTCAGGGAAGGATACTTGTAATGATTTGTCGGATGATAAATCCGAAGAAAGTTTTAGAGCTGGGCACATTCACAGGTTATTCAGCTCTTTGTCTTGCTGAGGGCACAAGCAAAGATGCAGAGATTCATACTATTGAAATCAATGATGAGTTTGAAGAAATCATCAGATACTGGTTCCATGAATCGGGGTATGAAGACAAGATAAAATTACATATTGGCGATGCAATGAAAATTGTGCCAGACTTTGAAGACGAGTTTGATCTGGTATTTATAGATCTGGATAAAAGGGACTACCTGAAGTGCTTTGAGACAATACTTCCAAAAGTAAAACCGGGTGGTTTCATCATTGCAGACAATACGCTCTGGTATGGAAAAGTGATTGGAAAAATTGAGAAAGCAGATACCCAGAGCCTTGCTATTTCGGAATTTAACGATTACATTGCAGTCGATACCAGGGTTGAGAAGGTTATACTTCCGATAAGAGACGGACTGACATTAATAAGAAAAAAAGATTGATTATGGATACTACAAGACAGAACAAAATAAACAGAATGCTTCAAAAAGAACTTAGTGAAGTATTCCAGGGACAGACACAGATAACGCGCGGAATTCTGGTTACTGTTAGCAAGGTGACCATAAGCCCCGACCTTAGTGTTGCAAAAGCTTACCTGAGCATATTCCCTACCGAAAATGGACCGGAGATAATAAAGAATATACAAAAGAACAGCAAGACAATCAGATTTGACCTTGCAGGCAGATTACGTTTCCAACTGAGGAGGATGCCTGAGTTTACTTTTTATCTTGATGATTCTCTGGATTATGCTGAAAATATTGATGCATTACTGAACAAAATAAATCCTAAGTGAATCTTTCTTTTACAATAGCCGCGAGGTATCTTTTTTCCAAAAAGACCCATAACGCAATCAATGTGGTTTCAATGATATCCGTCTTCGGAGTCACTGTAGCCGTTGCTGCATTGATCTGCACTCTCTCGGTTTATAACGGATTCCAACAGTTACTCGGGGGATTATACAGCAACTTTGATCCCCAGATAAAAATCAAAGTTACTGAAGGTAAAGTATTTGATCCTGAAACCAGGGAATTCGGGATGATTAAAAACAGTAAATATGTTGATGTCTTTTGTGAATCACTAGAAGAAAACGCGTTGTTGATTTACAAGGACGCACAGACCAGTGCTATAATCAAGGGCGTTCCTGACAACTACAATCAACTTACAAGTATAGAAAAACTCATTACAGCCGGTGATTTTAAACTCAGGGAATATGATTTTGATTATGCCACTTTAGGCATTGGTCTTGCAACATCATTAGGGACAGGGAGTTCTTTTATTGACCCGATCACGATAGACGTTCCTATCAGGACAAAAAAAATAAATCTGGCAAACCCTTCATCTTCTTTCAAAACATCCAGAATCCTTGTGGGGGGAACATTCAGCCTCAACCAGCCAGAATATGACAACAACTATGTAATTGTACCATTGAGTTTTGCAAGAGAGCTTTTCGAGTATGAAAAACATGTCACATCTGTAGAGATAAAGTTAAAAAATAATGTCAGGGCAGAAACGGCTATAAAGGAATTTAAAAAGATACTTGGAGATAAATATTCGGTCCAGAGTATAATGGAACAAAAAGCCGATTTCTACAAAATAAACAGAATCGAAAAATGGATGACTTATCTCATATTATCTTTTATTTTAATAATTGCTTTGTTTAACGTTGTAGGTTCGCTCTCAATGCTGATTATTGAAAAGAAAAATGATACTGTCACCCTGAGTAATCTTGGCGCCGACAGAAAACTTATAAGCAGGATTTTCCTTACTGAAGGTATGCTGATATCTTTTTCTGGTGCAATACTTGGATTGGTTATCGGGACTTTATTATGCCTGCTTCAGCAACAATTCGGGCTTTTGAAACTTGGAGGAGGTGGTAATTATATTGTGGATGCATATCCTGTAAGCATTCAGCTCAGAGACATAATTATAGTATTTATAACTACCATAGTCGTTAGTCTTCCTACTTCATGGTGGCCTGTCAATATATATTTTAAGAAAAACAACAATCCGGATCATGTTGAAAAACAATAAAATACTGATTATCTGGATTGCATTAACACTTACTATCGGTCATGCCTATTCACAAATTTCTTTCGGTGGGAAACCGTTAGAAAGCGATATTCTATTGCCATCAGTAATACAAGGGTCCCCTGATTACTTTGTTGACATGCCCCGATTTGATGTTGATTCATTAAGAGCAATTGATGATTTGCCTGGTAACAGGATTGGCGGACTTCATTTTGCAAATACATTTTATAAAGAGCTGAAACCTGAAACATCAGGGCTTAATTATCACACTGAAGATGGAACCAGGATCTGGAAAATAGGCATCAGGTCTGCAGGGGCATACTCTATAAATTTAATTTTCAGCGAGTTCAACATTCCGGAAGGAGCCAAAGTCTTTTTGTATAATCCTGATCATTCAGTAGTGCTCGGGGCATTTACAAATAAAAATAACCAGGATGGAGGTGAATTTTGTGTTTCACCTGTGGAAGGCGATGAACTTATTGTAGAATACCAGGAGCCTGCAGATGCATCATTTTCAGGAAAAATAGCCATTGCCGAAATCAATCATGACTACAGAGGACTTTTCAGAGCCGGAACCAGATTCAATCAAATTAATCTGCCATGCATACCGGATATAAGTTGCAATAATACTTATGACTCAATATCCGGAAGTGTTTGTCTCTTGCTTATTAATGGATCCACCTACTGCACAGGTGTACTTGTTAACAACACAAATAATGATGGGAAACCATATCTGCTGACGGCATCACATTGCCTGAAAAATAATCCTGCTCTTGGTCAGAGGACTGTCGTGTTTCTGAATTATCAATCTCCCAATTGTAACAAAAAAATCAGAGGATCAGAAGAGTTTTCTCTTTCAGGCAGCATTACAAGAGCTTTGTCAAACGAAGTGGATTTTGCATTACTTGAACTTAACGAAATTCCGCCTGCTGATTACAGACCATATCTTGCAGGTTGGAGTATAGACTCTGCTTCAGTTAATGATAATCCGTTTACATGTATACATCATCCATATGGTGAAGTTAAAAAATATGCGGCGGTAAATAATAATCCTATAAAAACAGACTGGGTAGGCATGAATGATGGTATTGCCAAAAACAATCACTGGAACATAAAAAAATGGGATACAGGTCACACATGGACTGGTTCATCCGGTGCTCCGTTATTTGACTGCAAAATGAGATTAAGAGGTTGTCTTACAGGTGGAGATTCAGGAGGTTCTTCAGGTTGCAGCAATTATGTAAGCGGTGATTTTTTCTACAGACTTGACAGAGCCTGGGATCAATATGCTGATTCAAGCAAACAACTAAAATACTGGCTGGACCCGAAAAGTACACCCGGAACAAGAAATACTATTGAGATAAATGGATTAAACCCGTATTCAAACAATCCTGCCAGAAGGATAAGCAATATAACCAGGACTGACAGTCTGGGAGTAATATATTTAAATTCGCCGCATTCAGGAGCAATTTCGGGTCAAAACAGCATTGGCACAAGTCAGTATGCTGAACATTTCGTACTTCATGATTCAACTATGGTAAACGGTATTTATATCATAGCTGCAAGAGGTTCAAAAAGTCAGACATCCCCTGTAACAGTAAAATTATTCAAAGGTGGTGAAACCCCGGGTGAAGTCCTGAAAAAAACAGTCATTGATCCATATTACATTAATTATTCCGCAAATGCTTTTTCTAATGTTTCAAAAAGCAATTTCTCAAATAGTGAAAACTATGTGAGGTTTGACTCGCCGGTTCCTGTTGGTGACAATTTTTTTGCAGGGTATGAAGTAAGTTATACCAATAACGGTCAGACAGATTCTTTCTACGTTTATACTGCGATAAGAGACAAAAAGGCGGCAAATACAGCATTCTTTAAAAGCAACTTCCTTTGGTTTCCGTTTACAGCTCATTATTTTAATCCCGTCAATACTTCATTATGGATTGAACCTGTTGTACAAAAAGATACTACTACGACTGAATACCACAATGCTAATCCCGATTCAAACATAATAAAAACTGACAAGCCGCTGTATGCATATTCCAATCAGGAGCAGATGTTGTATTTAATGGTTCCTGAAAAATGGGTAAACAAGTCTCTCCTTAAAGTATATGATTTATCAGGCAGAATGGTAAAAACAGTTAAAATTAACAACTTAATGGAGTCTGTATACTTCAATCCCACGGTCGGTAGCTTATTTTTCCTTATATTTGAAAGCGATTTTGGTTCGTATAAGACAAAATTTATAATAAGACATTGACAATAGATTGATAATGTCCTTAAATGCTATAGAATTCCGCAATTAACGGGATTTTATTAATAATAAATATTTTGTATTTTTGCAGACCAGTGTTGAAATTAACCTAAAAATCCATAAAAATGAGTAAGAAGATTTATTTATCTTTTTTGTTAGCGGGAGTCCTTATGTTGACTTCATGCTCACAGAAATTTGCCCCAACAAGTGATTTATTTAAAGTGACACCAGATGTCCTTGTATCTCAGGGAGGTAAAATTCAAGCTACAGTCGATGGTAATTTCCCTGCTAAAGCTTTTCCTAAGAAAGCTTTGGTAACAATTACTCCGGTATTGAAATATGACGGCGGTGAAGCTTTAGGTACCCCTATCACTTTACAGGGCTCCAAAGTTAAAGCCAATAATAAAGTTATTGACTATAAGACCGGCGGAAATTTCTCAGTAGGTTCAGTATTTAATTACATCCCGGCGATGAATAAATCCGAACTGTACCTTCGATTCAGTACTACAATCGGTAAAAAAGTTATTACACTTCCTGAAATTAAAGTTGCTGATGGTGTAATCTCTAATGAAGCCCTTGTAAACGCTGCTACAGCATCTCCTGCTATCACTGCTGATAAATTCCAGCGTGTAATTCAGGAAGCTCATGAAGCCAGCATTTTATTCCTTATCCAACAGGCAAAACTTCGTAAAACCGAACTTCAGTCGGAAGCTGTTAAAGGCTTAAGTACTCAGTTTGCAACTTCAGCTGCTGACTCAACAAGACAGATTACAGGCATCGAAGTTTCTTCTTATGCTTCTCCTGACGGTTCTTTAAAACTCAATGAAGGTCTTGCTTCCAAACGTGAAACCGAGACAGTTAAATTCCTGAACGCTGAACTTAAAAAAGCTAAAGCAAAAGGCAACATAGATGCTAAATTTACAGCTGAAGACTGGGAAGGTTTCAAAGAACTTGTTAGCGCTTCAGATATCCAGGATAAAGAGCTTATCCTTCGCGTACTTTCAATGTACAATGACCCTGAACAAAGAGAAAAAGAAATCAAAAATCTGTCATCTGTTTTTGACAATCTTGCTGAAGATATTCTTCCAAAACTGAGACGTTCAAAGATGAAACTTACTCTTGATCTTATCGGTAAAACAGACGAAGAACTCAAAAATTTTGCAAAAAGCGAACCTTCAAAACTTAATGTTGAAGAGTTACTTTATGCTGCTTCTATAGTTCCATGCAATGAAAAAGCTGCTATTTATCAGAAAGCTACCGAAATGTTCCCTTCTGATTACAGGACATTCAACAACCTTGGTGTTGCCAAATTTAAACTTGGAGATCTCGCAGGCGCAAAAGCTGCTTTTGACAAAGCATATGCATTGAACAAAACTCCTGAAATCAACAGTAACCTTGCACTTTGTGCTCTTAACAGTGGTGCTGCCGCTTCTACAGTAGAATCTTATCTTGGTGCTGCTGCAGGTTCTGCAGGATTGAATGAAGCCATGGGTATCCTTTACATCAAGAAAGGTGAATATGCAAAAGCAGTTCAATCATTTGGTGATATCAAGTCTAACAATGCTGCTCTTGCACAGTTGTTGACCAAAGATTACAGCAAAGCTAAATCAACTCTTGACGCTGTAGCTAATCCAAATGCTGAAACAAATTATCTGAAAGCTCTTATTGGTGCAAAAACTAACAACAAAGACCTTGTTCTTAGTGGTTTGAAAGCTGCTATCGCTGCTGACAAAACAGTTGCTGCTAAAGTTTCTAAAGATATAGATTTTGTTAAGTACATGCTTGACCCTGCGATTGCTGCTCTTTTAAAATAATCAATTTTAAATATATTAAAATGGCTGTCCGGGAAACCAGGCAGCCATTTTTATTTTGTATTCGTTTCTTAATATGTTTGAAATCAGTATGTAATATATGCCTGCTAAATTTATATTTAGATTAAACCATTGAATATCACTGCTGCAAATCAGCAGGATACAGGCATAACAGAACAAAAAACACAATAATTATGGAAGTCAACATATTAATTTTAGCAATAGTATTCTTCATTATTGGAGTCATTCTTGCAATAATCCTTATTAAAAACTACAGGGATATGAAAGATTATCTGAAAATGATGAATGCAGAATCAGATCTTACAAAACTGGATACTCTGAAAGAAGAAGAATAGGTTATTTGTCAAACCAATCACCGTTGGTTTTAATTAAATCTATAAGTTTATCCACGGCTACTTCAGAAGGGATATTCTTCTCTACACAATGTTTCCCCTTATATAGAGAAACCTGACCCCTGCCAGAACCGACATATCCGTAATCAGCATCTGCCATCTCTCCGGGACCGTTTACAATACATCCCATAATTCCAATCTTAAGACCTTTTAAATGAGATGTTCGTTCCTTAATATTTGCAATGGTTTTTTGAAGATCGTACAATGTGCGCCCGCATCCCGGACAGGAAATATATTCAGTTTTAGAAAACCTCAGGCGACTGGCCTGCAGGACTCCAAACAAATAACGGTTGATTTTTTCGGGAGATATAGTCTCTATTGAGTCCGTCTCACTGTAATCCAGATGCATTACACCATCACCAAAACCATCCAGAAGCAATGGTCCAAAGTCCAGACCAATACCTAACTGAGCGGTTTCAACATCACTATATGATCCGGAAGAGCAGATTACTGCAGGAATATGACAATCATACTCCATTAGTTTATGAAAAAAAGCTCTCTGCTCTGCCAGATTATTTGCATTTACAGCCTCAACAAGCAAGACTATGTTTTCAAGTTTTTTTAATTTGTCAACAAGTGATTCAGAAAGATTTTCATAAGTCATGCCTACAAAAGCCATATCATAATTATACCCGCTTATCACTTCAATATCATCCGGACAAAAAACAGGATAAGTATTTTTCTGAGCTGAATATACATCAGGGTTACATATTTGAGGAATACCGTCTTTACGAAGTTTAAGATCGCTTCCAACATAAACAAAATCCGGTTTTAAAGTATCATCAGAAAAATCATGATCAGTTATTGACAAATCGGCGATTACCACAGGCTGAT
>CAZCPI010000031.1:0-19904 GCA_964500535.1 uncultured Bacteroidales bacterium | reverse complement strand
ATTATTGCTTCATGTTTCTTCTTTGCAAAAATAATACAAAAAGCCGAAAGGAATGGCAAATAACTGTTTCAACCTGTAACTAAAAAAAATAATATATGCATTAATATTGCATAATTATTTAATTCTGTATCCCAAAGCCCATTCTATATAATCAGCATGCAATTTGAAGGTGTGCAGAGAGATACCTGCATACATATTATTCCATATATTGCATTTTAACCCGAATCTGCCGTAAAAAGTTGGTTTTTTATACGTGGTTTCCTTTTTGAGTAAATAGAAACAAGGCTGCAGGAAAAATGAAACAGGCTTATATTCGATTTCGTATGAAGGGAAAACACTTATTATTACGTTATCGGTATTTAATCCTAAATCTGCAACCGGTAAACCATTTTCAGGATGTACAAATGCATTTCTTGCAGCATCATATCCCAGTGTTACCCCAATCCCTAAAGTGGAAAGATACGATATTTGTCTGTTTAATACAGCTGTAACACCAAATACAGGAAAAGGAAGAACATTGAAATTTGTGGTCGTATCAATATCGCACTCCGGGTATGTTACACTTCTTACCCCACCATAAGTACTGATATCAAGATATGTATTTTTGAGATATTCCGGGATTTCTGTCCGCGTTTCCGGTTTCTTAAAACGATTTGGAACATATGACAATCTTAAATGGGGAGAAACCGTATTCAGACCCATTACGTTAGGTAGTTTTATTGCTCCGTTTGAAAAGTGTGTCAGTCCGTAACCCAGGCCGATATTAAAAAACCTGTTTATCATACAATCCATATAAATCATAAACTGAGAATAACATGTCCTGCTTGAGCCAAATGAAGTATTAAAATTCCCCTTTGAGGGATCATATTTTTTCCAGTTGTCAGTCAGTCCGAAACTGACATTGTAATCTAATTTAAAAATGCTTCTTTGTATGATTGTACTTTCGAACAGACCATAAATCATGACAGGCCATGACTCGTAAACATCCTCAAAGAAATTACCGACTTTGATACCTAATCCATATCTTGGATAATTAAATAGCTGATTGTAGGGGTCAGGTTTAGTTGTTTGCTTTAACATATTAAAAGAGAAGGTCATTAAATCATCAAACTCACCATTAGTCAGAAATGACATCTGTCTCTGGAAATTATTATTGTGAGCAATTGTTCCGGCATTGATGTCGATTGTATAGATGAAAAGGTCTTCCTTTAAACTACCAGTCTCTTCCTTGTAATCAATTGAATAAGCACATTGGCATAACAGAAAAAATGTCCCTGTAAGGATGAGCAGAAAAATATTTTTTCGTATTCCCATACTCTATATGTTTTTCAGGTAGTATAATGACTTTGTGTAAAAGCATTATAACAAAATAAAACTAAAAACGTTCATTTACCGGGGTCGTTGAATTAAGTTTTTTTTGTTATAAATCAACACGAGTTTAGCCAATTTTCCCGGAATGGAAAATCTGAACTAAAAAAGAATTGTTATACTTTACTCAACGGAAACGAGATAGTGAATTCAGTGAATTCATTTAGTTTACTTCTGCAGGTTATTTTACCATTGTTGCTTTCAACAAGCTCTTTTACTATAATTAATCCTAATCCGGTACCTTTTTCACCAGAAGTTCCTTCCCGCCTTTTCTCACTATTGTCCTCAAAGATACCATTAATTAAACTATTAGGTATTCCTATGCCTTCATCATGAATTTTTATTAAAACATCCTCTCCGATGGCTTCATTCATAATAATAATTCTTCCATCGGTTTTACTGAATTTGATTGCATTAGAAATCAAATTCCTGATAATTGCATTAAGATGATTTTCGTCACATAAGAACTTCAGATTGTCATTAATATCTACTAATAAATGAAGGTTTTTGCTTCTGGTTTGCTCAGAGAAAATGTAGATATTGTCTTCAATTAAAAATTTCAGATTACCAATTTCGCTTTTTACAGATTTGTTGGTTATTTGCAGTCTTGCCCACCCAAGCACATTTTCAAGAGTCATGAAACCTCTAGTTGATGTTTCATAAAGCCTTCGTGCAATATCTTTTTTTTGATTTTCATCAAGATCTTCAGAATCAGACAGTAATGTTGAAAAATTGATCAAAATATTAAAAGAGTTTTTAAGATCATGCGAAAGAGTAGATATCAAGAAATTTTTTTGTCTCAAAAAAATATTCAGTTTGGTATTTGCTTCACTTAGTTCCTTCGTTCTGACTTCTACAGTTGACTCAAGATTACGGTTTACAACTTCCAGTTCATCTTTTAACTCTAAAACTTTTTTCTGTGATTCTGCATATTTTCTGGAAACAATAGCAGACTGCACTAAAATATAAAAACATACTCCTATTTGAGATAAGTATCCAGTTGTTGATTGGTTTGTAATATATAAAAGATCGTTTAGAAAAAGCACTATCATTACTGTAAAACTTATAATATGCCAGATAGAATACATTCTTTTTTTGTAAACAGCTTTACCAAGAACATAAAAAATATATACTATCAGGGAAATCGTCAGATAAATAACAATGAAGATGTTTTTTACGATAATGTCGGTTGGGAATGAAATAAATATTATACCTAGCAGCAGATAGACTGAATAAACAAATATTTCGATAATATTATTGACTTCAGCAGGGAGAGAATGCTTTATTAATCTGAAAACTATTGGTATACTCATGAATGAAAGCATCCACAGCCTATATCCGGTTGCATAACTGAAATCAGGAAAAAAATGGAATATCGTTACATCGCAATCCAGAGACATTTTAATACAGAAAAGTAAAGACAGTAGAGCTATTAGGAGACTTGAATTCTTTTTTTTCTGCAAGGTTCCAAGGAATAAATGGAACAGAAAAAAACAAAAAAGAACGCTCATTAGAAATATGCATAGAGCAGTTTTCCTGAATGTGTATAGTTTAACTTCTTTTTTCGAACCGAAAATCACTTTTCCTGAAACGCCGGAATAATGATATTCAAAAAAGTTTGTGGCATGCAAAATAATATCAATTGTATCAGTTGCACTACTGAAAGCTCCCGACTGAGGATAAAACATAGGTTTAAAACTTAAACTGTCTGCTGATGCAATACCTGCAGTCATTATCGGTTTGTCGTTTACTGTTAGTGTATAGGCTGTAGTGACATTCTCTATATGTAAACCATAATAACTAAAATTGCGATTGGGATCGTGTGGAAGGATTATCTTCAGATAATATGTAGCTATACCAAATGTCGGATAATTCTGTCCACTCTTTTTGTCCTTAAGTTTATCCCAGCTGGAAGGTACCTCTATAAACTGCTTATTAATATCGGCAATACTTTTCATTTCATTTGCCGATAGATGTTTACCGTAACAAAACTGCCATTGTCCTGAAATATCGGCTAGATCAATTTCATTAAGCGAGACATGACTAAAATCAGCTAAACCTTTATTAACGGATACAGGTAAAGCTGAGGCAGGAAAAACGAATAGTAATAGTGCAGTTATTACTGACGGGAAAAAAATATGTTTGAAAAGGAGTCTATTCATTAAGCCCTTTCGTTTCTTAATAAAAATCTCCTGAGAAAAATCAACAGGAGATTTTATAAAAGTTTGTGGAGATGGAGGGAGTCGAACCCTCGTCCAAACAGTGAACCAATATGCTTTCTACATGCTTATCTTCGCCTGAATTTTCGTGTCCGGACCGGACCGAAGCCACCTATCCAAACCTTATTCCGTTAATTTTCGAAAGCTGTCCCGGACTTACAGTTTTCTATTCCCGATATTGCTGCACCACCGGTTCCCTTTAGCTTCAGGACGAGAGCTGGGGGTGATGTCACGTCCCTGCCACTTTGGCAAGGATTAAGCTACAATCTACTATACTTCGATCAAGCAGCGAGAGCGTAATTGTTTTCGCCAGTTATTGTTTTGGCATTGAGATTAAAGTGAGCACTACCAAGTCACTGCATGCTTACATACCTGTCCTGACCGCTGTCAAAACCAAACATCCCCATTTAATTATTTCGCATAGCTTACGGCTCTGGTTTCCCTGATAACCGTAATCTTAACCTGTCCGGGATAAGTCATTTCATCCTGGATTTTCTTTGCTATATCAGCAGAAAGTCTTTCTGTTGATACATCATCAATCTTGTCTGCTCCTACAATTACACGCAACTCGCGTCCTGCCTGTATTGCATAAGTTTTTATTACGCCCGGATAGGAGAGGGCAAGTTGCTCAAGATCATTCAAACGTTTAATATATGCTTCTACTATCTCACGTCTTGCTCCAGGTCTTGCACCTGATATAGCATCACATACCTGAACTATCGGAGCAAGCAAACTTTGCATTTCACATTCGTCATGATGTGCTCCTATTGCATTGCATATCTCAGGTTTCTCCTTGTATTTCTCAGCAAGTTTCATGCCAAGAAGAGCGTGCGGTAATTCCGGCTCATCATCCGGAACTTTACCTATATCATGCAGCAATCCGGCACGGCGTGCTTTTTTAGGATTTAACCCTAGTTCGGAAGCCATTGTAGCACAAAGATTAGCTGTTTCACGAGCATGTTGCAGAAGGTTCTGACCATAAGATGAACGATATTTCATTCTTCCGATCATACGTATCAGCTCCGGATGCAAGCCATGTATACCTAAGTCAATCGTTGTGCGTTTACCTGTTTCAAGTATTTCTTCTTCAACCTGTTTGCGAACTTTTGTTACTACTTCTTCAATTCTTGCAGGATGTATACGACCGTCTGTTACCAGTTGATGTAAAGCAAGTCTTGCAATCTCGCGTCTTACAGGATCGAAACCGGATAAAACAATAGCTTCAGGAGTATCATCTACAATAATTTCAATTCCTGTTGCAGCTTCGAGAGCACGAATATTCCTTCCTTCACGACCTATAATGCGACCCTTAATTTCATCAGATTCAATATGAAAAACCGTTACGGCATTTTCTATTGCGGTTTCAGTAGCAACACGCTGTATGGTTTGGACAACGATACGTTTGGCTTCTTTATTTGCCTGCATCTTGGCTTCTTCCATAATATCATTTATGAAAGATGATGCCTGAGTTTTGGCTTCCTCTTTAAGTGTTTCAACTAAACGATCTTTTGCCTCCTCAGCTGACAATCCTGATAAAGCTTCAAGTCTGTCAATTTCCATTTTGTGGATCTTGTCTAACTCCCCTTTTTTCTTCTCAAGTATTTCGATCTGATTGTCAAGATTTTCTTTTGAAGCGATTGCCTCATTTTTTTTCCTTTGTACCTCCTCAAGACGCTGATTAATCTGCAACTCTCTCTGTTTTAGCTTGGATTCCATAGCCTGAATCCTTGCATTCTTTTGATTGACCTGCTTTTCCAGATCAGTCTTAAGCGAAAGAAATTTTTCTTTAACCTCAAGCATTTTGTTTTTCTTGATTACTTCGGCCTGAGCTTCAGCATCAGTTAACATTTTCTTGTAATTTGAGTTGAAAACCAGTCTTAGCCCCACCCATGTAAGGATGCCGCCTACCAGAATTCCACCTATTAAAAATAATATCTGCATAATCATCAAAATTTTTGTTTTAAAAAAATCGCACTACAACAACATAGTTTACCTGTGTTGAAAGTAGTGCGGTATATCAATCTCAAAAAGATATTACTTCAGAAAATCTTCCAACTCTTTATTCAACTGCATTACACTTTTATAAAAAGCCGTGTCATCAGTTTTTTCTGAGTTTTTTATGGCTTCTATTGCTATTTGGCAAGCTGCCATAGCAAGGAGATCCCTAAGTTCCAGTCCGGCTTCTTCAACATTGTAAAGACCCCTGTACTGTGCTATCTTATCGTTTATCAACTTTGCTGCCTTACGAACAAGCTCCTCTTCGCTTCTCTTAATCCTCAGAGGGTAATGCTTTTCCGCAATATATAAGTTGATTGTAAATGTTTCATCCATTGCCATTATTCATTTATAAGCGCAATGCATTTATCAATTTCCCGCACTAATCCTGACAACTTTTGTTTTGCACCTTTAATATCAGTTTTACCAAATGAAATCATTGTTGCTACTTTCAGGTTGTCATATCTGGAGTTTAAATCACGGATTAATTCTTCTGATTTTCTGAGAGCTTCTTCTTTAATTTCAAGAGCATTTTCAAGCTCTGCTTTCTCACGCTTCAGAGAATCACAAAACAACATCAATTGCCTGACTCTTGTTTCAAAACTGGTCAGTATTTTTTGTTGCTCCTCCGTCATAATAATTCCAATTTGTACACAAATGTACAGTTTAGTTCTTCTAATTGCAAATTTTGTATTTTTTTTTTGAACTCGTTAAAAAAAAAGAGGATGTCAATGATCTGACATCCTCAATCTTGCTGTTTATTAATATAAATTTATTGTACTGATATTTTCACTTTTCCATTATATGTCGAAACAAAATAAATTCCTTTTTGTACATAAATGCCGTTTTCGGCTTCTGATGGCGTAAGGATTCCTGTTGTTCTGCCTATGGCATCATAAATAGTGACCACCCCTCTTGCTCCATAAACATATATGGATTGATTTGAAGATACTACGTCAAAATTTGAGATTTTATTATCTGTAATCTTGTTAGGATTAAGATTGTCAATTGAACAGGTTTGAACATCCCACCAGAATCTTACACCGTTATCTATCTCAAGTCTTTCAATAGTTTCAGATGATTGTTTTGGTTTGAAAGTCATCAGAACCATAATGTCATCATTAGTTGAGTTACCTGATGCTGGCGGGGCAATTGCAATATAACTATCAGAATAATTACCGGTTTCACTATTTAAGACTGAAGGGTAAAATTTGTATGAAACCGGAACTGTGTATTTACCGCTTCCGTCATTTGCAAAAACGCCAAGGGTATCCTTAAACTGGAATAAGCTGGGTGGATATTCTACGTCATTAATAATCTTCAGTTCTCCGACTCTGCCCGCATCTTTAAGGTATAATTTGGCTGTACCAGTCGTTCCGTCAAGGGTATATTCAGTGTAATTGCCTTTACCACCTTCGTTATATTTTGTACCGGCAGCAACAGCAGGTGAAATCCATCTTGGTGAACCCCAGGCGACTTTCATATCATCAAATACTATAATCGGGTCATATTTACCTTCTTCAATTGGTGTATCAGTTCCCTTTGTTTTAAGTAAAAAGAATACCTTTTTTGTGCTGAAGTCAGAGAATTTAATCCCAAGAGCTTCAGCAAGCTTTACTTCTTTTAAGCCTGAACCGGTAACATAAAAGTCTTTGATAGTCTTTGTTAAAGTTGAAGTATCTACTTTTCCAAAATAGACATACAAATCGTAGGATGCAGTTTTGCCGGTATTTCCCGCATCATAAGTATTGATGGTAAATGTCAGATCTGTGGCTACGTTCTTGCCTGTAAAATCAAATTGAAAACCATACTCAACTCTTTTATACTTACCCGGGTATGTGCCAAATGCAAGATTTGTTGTGTCACCTTTTACTACATCAAAAAGACAGGCTCCGGGTTTCCAGTAAATGTTTTTAGTAGTATCACCTGGCTGCAAATTAAGTTGAACATGCTTTTTCATTATTGCAATCAAAGAGTCAACACTTGCTACATGAACAGGATTTCCATTGCTACCGTAATTCTCACATTTAAAATCTCCTGCTTTGATATTTGCTGTGGCTGCTGAATCGGGATATACATTAACCTGTAAACCTCTCTGAGTCTGGCATTTCTTAAAAACAACAGTTGAAGCTGTGTAATAGCTGTTACCTAATATCGAATTGAAGTCAACGGTAAAGTGTTCAATTCCGGTGGGTTGACCATCGATGCTGTCAATTACATATTTCTGACCGATGTTAGTGTTGGTAACATATTTAAACTGAGCCATACCCGAAAATGATATGGATGTCAATAATGCAATCAGTAGTAAATGTTTCTTCATATGATTTAATTTTAATTAAAGGGCGGCCTTTTATTGACCGCCCTTATTTGAAAGGTTTATTTTATCATTATCCTGGTCATTTGACCATTACATTTAACAACAATCATTCCTTTATCCTTCAATGTAATTCCGTTTCCGGCTTCATCGGCAGAATATGTTCCGATATTTTGTCCCAAAGCATTATAAAGAGTAACAGGAGTATCTATCGATTTAACATAAAGAGTCCTGTCAGATGTATATACATTAGGTTTATCAGAGCCTGCAGGTTTAATTGCAAGAGGGAATGAAGATAGGGCAGGAGGTACGGTTTCATCTGTATACCAGCGTGGATCTCCAATACAAGCACCTTCGAAACCTAATGTATAAAGAGCTGATTGTTTGTACATTGTCAGGTCTAAAGTCGTATCTGCTTTAGCTTCGTCAACAAAGATTTTTGTCTTAGGCATTCCCGGGAAGTTTGCTGTATATGCTCTGTATCCTCTGTATTTCAATGTTGTAGAACCAACAATCGGAAGATTGCAAGCATATGTTGAAACGGGACTTGGTATCATTACAGAATCAGAATAGAAATAATTGCAATATGCTACAATACTGTAATCAGCAATCATTTGAGGATCTGTTTCTTCATAAAGTTTTATAATACCACTTCTGTTGTTCTTGTTATCCCAGTTCTTATAGAACAGGTTGTTATTGATAGTTATGTTTGCAACTTTAAGGTTAGTCATTTTGTTAGCCCATTCAATAAAGTTACGTGAACTCGTTGCATTACCGCCAAATTTGTACAATGTGTTGTTTTCGAAAGTCACACTCATCTTACCTTCAGGATTCGATGTAATTTTCCTGTTGATATTCAGGAACTGATTTCCATGCCAGTTGTGAATAGTGTTGTTTCTCAATATTATATTGTCAAATTCATAAGAACCGCTGTTTCTCCATTGCATGAATGTCTGACCTGTTGTACCGGGTAATGCATTATAGCCAAAGTTTTCGACAATGTTGTTTTCAAAAATGAATTTTTTGACCATTGATTTGTCACAGCTGTTTGCGTCTACGATACGGCCACCACCTGCTTTGCCCAAATTAATGAATGAACAATTTTTGATGTTTAATAATGTTGTGATTGAATCGCTTCCGAGCATGAAGATAGGTGCACATCCTTCAGCATCTGTTTTATCTGTTGCATCAAAAGTTAAGCCATCAAGAGTGAAAGTTTTTAGTTTCATTTTTGAAGTTTTTGACTTGAATGTACCAAATACAACCGGTTTTTTATCAGGTGCAGGTGTGATCGTCAAATCGACAAATCTGGAAGGATAATCCAATCCTGTTGATCCGAGATTATAATATCCAATAGCATCATTACATTCATTAAGGTATATAACATCTCCGTCAGCAGCAGACATAACAGCTTCTCTTAATTCATCAAGATTGTTTACATATACTGCAGAGCCATTATCTCTGATGTTGTATGTCATTTTTGCACCGACAAATGTTCCGTTAAGGCCAGCTTTGTATAATGCATTTGTTTGTGAAATCTGTATTACGTGAGTTGAGTCTGCATTTGCTTCATTCTTGATAGGAGATACAGTTAATCCCATCGAAGACATTGTCAGGGCACTATAACTTGCGTATGTCAGATTTGTGCTGTTTAAAGGAAGATTGCTTGTATAGGTCGTTTTAGGTGAAGGTTGCATTACAGAATCACTCTCAAAGAAGTTTTTATCAGCTTTAATTATGAATTTGGCTTTTACGGCTTCATCAGATTCAGTGTACAGTTTAATAAGTCCCATCCTGTGACCTGTAGTATCCCAGTTTTTATAGAACAGGTTATTGTTTATGTTAATCGTAGCAGCCTTTACGCCGGTCATTTTATTTGCCCATTCGATAAAGTTTCTTGCACTTGTGCCGTTACCTCCAAATTTGTAAAGAGTATTGTTTACAAAATTGATAGTCATGGTAGAATCAGGATTTGAAGTTTTCTTTCTTCCATTGTTTATGAACTGGTTTCCATGCCAGTTGTGGAAAACGTTGTTGCTGAAAGTCATGTCGTCAAATTCAAAAGCTTTAGAATCATCCTGCCACTGCATAAATGTCTGACCATGTGACTTAAGGCCTGTATTACCTCCAAAGTTTTCGATAATATTACTATCAAAAATAAATTTCTTTACAACTGCATTACCTGATGCTTTTGCATGTAAAATACGACCGCCTCCGCTTTTGCCAAGATCCTCAAAATGGCAGTTGTTGATATTTAATACTGAAGTAATTGAGTCATTGGCTACAATATACATAGGGGCCAGATCTTCAGCATCAAGAGCATAATCAGGAACTTTCCACATCAAACCGCTGATTGTATAGTTTTTCAGTTTCATCTTACCATTAGCAGTTGATCTTAAGCTTCCAAACATCCATGGTTGGTTGTCTTTAGCGGCTTTAACAGTCAGATTTACAAATTTTGAAGGATAGTCAATACCTGTTTTCCCGAGTTTATAATATCCTTCAGGATCAGTGCAATTAAGTAATTCTATTACATCTCCGTCAACTGCATTTTTGATTGCATATTTTAAGCCGGCAAGATTACTTGTCTGAATAGTTTCAGGTTGTCTTTGTATAAGTTCCGGTGCAATATACCTGCCTTCCGGTCCTAAATACGTACCTGTTGAAGAAGCAGTGAAAATCGGGTGTTGGTTGCTGAGAAGTCCTTCCTGCTCATTAGCGAAAATCGACAGGTTTGTACCAAGATCTTTTTTGGTTAGAGCTTTATATTTAGTATATGTCAAATTCCCGTTTGTGATTGGCAGATTTTGAGTGTAAGGTGCCATATAAACAACATCATCTTCTTCAAAATAATTGTCAACTACATTTAATGCAACTTTACTTCTCTGAATGCTGTCTTTTGGTGTGAAAAGATGTAGTCTGAAGTTTTTAAAGTGTTTATATTCCCAGTTTTTATAAAAAATATTCTTATTGATGTTGATGTTTGCTCCAAAGCCGCCCATATTGTTTGTCCATTCAACAAAATTTCTGGCACTTGTACCATTTCCACCAAATTTGTAGAAAATGTTATTTTCAATTGTAATATTCACCAAAGAGTCCTTACTTGTACCTCTTTGACGTCCAAAATTCAGGAAGATGTTTCCATGCCATCCGTTGAATGAGTTTTCACTGATAACAATGTTGTCAAACTCATAACCGGGGTTTACATCATTAAACTGGAAGCATGTTTGACCATGTACACCTTCAGCAAGGTTTCCCCCAAAGTTTTCTACGTAGTTATTAACAAACATAAAATTTTTAACAACTGCTCCCTGTGATGCATTTGCTCTTAAAATTCTGCATTTCTGTCCAAGATTAACAAATTTGCAACCACTTACAATGAAAGCATTCATCACTGAGTCATTCTTTGAAATGTAAAATGGATTGTTCATTTCGTCATTGTCCATGCCCAGTTCAGCCTTAAATTGTATGTCCTTAAATTTCAGGTTTGTTAATTTCATTCTGGCGTTATCAGCTTTTGAAGCAAAAGAACCATAAATGTAGATATACCTGTTTGCCTGAGTTATTTGCAGGTTAATGAATTTCTGAGGGTATTCAAAACCTGTTTTACCGATAAAATAATATCCGATAGGATCTTCACAAAACTCAAGAACAATCACTCTGTCCCTGGTTGCATCTTTCACAGCCGATCTGAGTTGATCAGCAGTCGTAACCCTTACAGTATCTGCAGCGGCCCAAACCGGGTCCAGATTCTGTGGTGGTGTTAATGCCATTAAAGAGAATGTAAATGACATCAATAAAGAAAGCAATAAAATTTTTTTCTTCATAATTATTATATTAAGGTTTTTGGTTGTGTCTCTCGTAATACTGTGCTGTACTGTCCTGAACTATTAATGCAAAGTACGCAAATTTTTATATATTTATATAAAATGTATGCTATGTTTTACAACATGATTTGCTCAAATTCCACGAAAGGAAGACTTTTTTTAGAAACGTAAGAAGTAAATACTAATCTTCTTTGATTATTTTAACCAATACTTTATCTATTCTCGCAGCATCCATATCCAGAATTTCCATCTCGAAGTTTTTCCATCGTACGATTTCAGCCGTAGTCGGAATACGTTCAAGTATGTCAAGAATAAGGCCACTCAGGGTATTATAGTCATGATCCGGGTACAAATCTTCAAGGTCAAAATAAGCAAGAAAATCATAAAATGAATACTGACCATCAACGAGCCAGGTGCCATCTTCACGTTCGATAATCTGTTCGTCATGCTCATCAGGTTCAACCATATTTCCGACAAGAGCATCCATAAGGTCGTTAATAGTTACAATACCCTGAACATTACCGAATTCATCAGTCACAATAGCATAAAACTGCTGACTCGTCCTGAAAAGCTCAAGTACATTGTAGCCGTTCATTGTTTCAGGTACAAACTGAGCAGGCCTGACATATTCTCTCAGATTGAAGTCCTGATTTCCGAAATCAGCAAAGAAGTCTTTAAGGAAAACAACTCCAATAATATTATCAACCTGCTCGCTTGCAACAGGATAAACATTATGTACATTTTTCTGAATTTCACTACGGATTTCATCAAGCGATTCTTCAACATCCAACCATACAAGGTCATTACGGTGAGTCATTAAAGAATTCACATCTCTGTCTCCCAGATTAAAGACCCTTTCAACTATATCATGCTCAACTTCCTGAATTTCACCATCCTCTGTGCCCTCCTGCAAAATGGCCTTTATTTCTTCTTCAGTAACTCTTGAAGAGCTTGATTCCTTTATTCCCAAAAGTTTCATCGTGCCTCTGGTACTCACTGACAGAAGCCAGACAAAGGGCGAACCTATTTTTGAAATAACGTTCATTGGTCCGGCAATATATTTTGCCACTTTTTCGGGATTGTTCATTGCTATCCTTTTAGGAAGTAATTCACCCAAAATAAGAGTCAGATAAGTAACAATTATAACTATGATGACAACAGCAATACTGTATGCTGTTGCAGGGTCAAGTCCGGGAATTGTCTCAATAATTTTGCTTAACCAAACAGAGATACTACTACCTGAAAAGAAACCGGTTAATATACCAATAGTCGTTATGCCGATTTGTACCGTAGAAAGAAATTTGTCAGGTACACTTGCAAGTTTAATGGCTTGTATAGCTTTTTTATCACCTCTTTTAGCCTCATTATCAAGCCTGGATTTCTTAAGCGAAACCAAAGACATCTCAGACATTGAGAACCAACCGTTCAACAGAATAAGTCCCAGAATAATCAAAACTTCCATTCAAAATATGGTTTTAACGAATTACAACAAATTTCGTAATATTTTTTGATATTGCAAAAGTTTGTTTTAAAGCAGTATAAAAGGTATTAAGATTATATTCCTTACTAAAACCATAACTAAAATCAGTCAACTAAGAAAAAACTTTAAGCGTTTATTTGTTCACAAAAAGCTTTCCGCTCACAATCTGACCATTGTAATTGATCTTATAAATGAACATTCTGTTGACTCCTGTTGCTATGAATTCTGATTTGTTTTGCCCTGCATTCAGATATCCGTTTTGAATTGTCGAAACCAACCTTCCATCAACTGAGTAAATATCGATTCTGACATTACCATTTTCGGGAATAGTGTAATAGATATCAGCATTTACACTGTAAATGTCACTAATAACCTTGCCCGCATTCATATCTACATCATGATTTGATGTCACAAAATTTGTTGTGTCTTTACCAGTAAAAGAAACTTCGGCAAGCGGAGACCATTCAGCTCCGTTTTTAGCTCTGGCTTTTACAGTTCCGCTACCGATCACATGTAAAGGACTGGCATATATTTTTGCAAAAGGAGATACGGCTGAAGTAATACTTGTCCTCGGATCATTTCCATCGGTTGTGTAATAAATCGTTCCGGTATTTGCGCTGATAGTCAAATCAAAAGGCTCATTAAGCTCACCTCCCAAAGAATTGTAAACCGGAGCTTTTGTAGCCGGTATATATCCGGCTGATTTAAACTGATTATAAACAATATCTGACCTTTGAGTAAAATATGTACTCATTAAATATTCTTTTCTCGGGGCCCAGTGATTATTGTAGGTATAAGTAATATTACCATCCAGAGCAAAATCTCTTCTGTAATCACCCCAACGTGCAGATTCAGCTATCATTGCAGTATCAATCGCGGAAGACAGCAAGTCATACAGTTCAGATGTCTTTTCTTTAGTAAGAGCACCACCATTAAAGAAGTGTTTTTGAATCCTGTCGGCAACCAGCAATTTGAAATCTGCATTTTTTGATAAATTTGCGAACATTTTTGTCAACTCTTTGTCTACAATCGATACCAAATTGTAATTGACATCTTTCAAGCATGTCTCGGCATCCCAGCTAAAGTATCTGAAGCCGTTTTCAGGAGTAACCCTGTTTCTGGCTGCAAACCAGTTATTGCCGTCCCAGTCCTGATTGCCTATATAATAATTCATAATCATATAGTCAATATAATTGACGCAGTCCAATAGTTTATCAGAAACCAGTTTTGCATAATTTGAAGCATCTGCATTACTTTTCATTGATTTAAAAGCAGTCAGGTTACCATCAACTGCAGCATTTAAGGCACTCCAATCGTCATTAACAACATCAAATTGTTCATCATCACCCACAGTATATTCTGCAATAAAATCATTATTAATTTTCTCAGCAAAGGAATACACTCCCCAATACAGGCCATTAATGTAAACATGCATGAATTTTTCATGAGAACTAATCTGCCCCATATTTAACTGAAGGCTTTTCGAAAAACGGTCATGAACATATTGAGCTTTAGTCCTTTGTTCGACATTATTGTGAAGCCATGAAAAATTCATAGGAGCCCTTACAACAAGATGGTCAAAACGTTTAGCTGCTTTTTTCTCTTCAAACAAATCATAATTGAGTTTGGACATGCCATATTCACTCCTGAAAGACAGACGGAAAGAATGTTTTGGGGTGTTATATGCTTTTCTGCCATTTCCTCCATGAATTCTTAGTCCGCAATTAATCTGAAATCCATCATTGTCAGGAGTGTTGAAAAATTCCACTGAAGCCGGTCTTTCCCAGTCAGCTCCCATTTTTGTATTGTTAGTGTATAAGCTGTCTGTTTTTACGACATCACCTGTATAAATATAAATTCCTCCTGTATCAGGATCTATTGAATACGAGAATAAATATCCGGGATTGGTTACAATTGACAATGTGGGTATTGATTTTAGAGCATCATCCATCAAATCTTTGTATTCAGCACTTTTTGTAACCTCGGGATCCATTTCATAATCAGCAGGGGCTCTTTTGCCGGCATCATAAATGCCAAGTTTTAATTGTAATTTGCCCCAACCCGACGGATACCCTTTTGGGTTTGCCGGTTGATTAACTATATCTTTAATAAATAAATATGTATTTGAAACAACAGGACTTGTTATTCCATCGATTATCGCAACCGCACTGAGAGGTGTTGTCGTGACAATTTGTATCGGGAAAGTATATTTGATACCCTTTGTGGCATCGGGTCTTGTTCCGTCTGTTGTGTAGTATATGATTGCATTTTGATCAGGCACAGATAAGCTAACCTCGAATGGTGCTGCGTAAAATCCTCTGGGTTTACTGAATAAAGGAGACATCACTTGTGTTCCCAGACTATTGCCTGCACCGGGAGTCGGAGTTTTGAAATATGTATGCTGGTTCATGTATATGCCATAAGACATATCAGTCTGCTGTGCAGGGAAATACGGGGCATATTCATAAGATACGACATCAGAATCGGATTCTACAAGTGCCAGATATTCACCTCCGCCCGAAAGTTTAAAGTTTGTGTGTAGCTTATCTTTTATAGATTTCCTGTCCTTGCCTGATGCAAAAATCACCATATATTCTCCTGCATCAATTGAAATTGAAGGAAATAACCATTTATGCAAATCCTTTTCGTCATCTGTCAGGAACCATCCTGTGAGATCAACCGTTGTTTCGCCGGGATTATAGAGTTCAATCCAATCTGAATTATCTCCGTCTTCATCTTTAATGCCCTCGCTGTTGAGAGCCAGAAACTCGTTGATTAAAACTTTTTTACTGACAGTACTGTTAATCTGAAAAATTGAAGTACATAAAAATAGCAGTACATAAATATATTTGTTACAAAAGGGTGTGCGGCTCATTTAAGGTAAAATTATTTTACAAAGGAAATAAAAAATGAAGTCTTAAATTGTCCGCCTTAAATCTATAGTAAGTATTATTTGTCTTTTTTAGGGGTATTTTTTGCTAAAAATCTGAATTTAAAAATAAACATACTAATAGTGTGTGCCTTATTTTGATAAATTTGTTAAAAAAAGTATGAAACGACCAATTCTGATACTGCTGCTACTTGTATTATTCCTTTCCGGCAATTCTTATACTCTCTCTCAGATAGGAAAAAGGTTTCCTTCTGAGAAAAAAGTTATAACAGACCCTGTTACTAAAACAAAACTTGTATTTCTGACAACAAGTGATTATAATGACAGTAAAATTTATCAGACACACAATCAGTGGACTTCTGACTCAAAGTGGATAATATTCAGATCTGACAGAGTTCAGGGTGAAGCCATGGCTGTTAACGAAGAAACCGGTGAAATTGTTCAGGTTTCTGAAGGAGGTTATATTGGTATGCTGAATGTTGCAAGAAAGTCAATGAAGCTTTATTTTATGCGCAACGTACTGACAGATGAGGAAAAAGCCATGAGAAATCAGGATATACCAAAAGACAGCATGATTGCCATGTACAGAAGCGGAAGGTTTAACCGTATAAAACATGCTGTACAGATTATTGAAGTTGATCTGGCAAAGTTGTTCAGTGACAGTAAATCAGGAAAACTTAAATCTGCTGATGAATATCAAAAAGTTTGCGGAATATTACCGGTAGAAATTGAAGCCGGAGGCGATATGGCTTTGGACGGAGACGAAAAGTGGGTGTATTTCAGAGTCGGCAAAGATGAAGCTCAAAATCATTTGCCGGAAGGAACAGTCATCGAAAGTAATTACGGTCCGCGAAATATGGGTGCCGGACCCTCGGGTATTTGTAGCATGAATATTGAAACCGGAGAGATAAAGTATGTTGTTTCGACTCCTTTCCAGATAGGTCATATTCAAACTAATCCCTGGATGTCGGGTGAAATAGTCTTTTGTTGGGAAACCGGTGGTAAATCTCCACAACGCACCTGGATTGTCAGATCAGACGGAAGCGGTTTGAGACCTCTTTATAAAGAAACTTCTCACGATTGGGTTACTCATGAAGCGGTTATTACAAAAGATGAAGTAGCATTGGCTATACTTGGACACAGAAGAATTAAAAGTGTCGTAAATGAAAATGGTGATTCATTACCTGAAATTATGAAACTAGGTCAGGAGCCATCATGGGGTGACTGTGGTACAAGGGAATATGCTACAGGCCTTGGAATCGTTAATATCAGAACTAAAGAAATGACAATTGCAGGTCAGACTGATTCAGGTAGCGGTTTCTGGCATGTCAATGGTTCTTCAGACGGTAGATGGGCTGTAGGGGATGATTTTGCAAGAAATATATATCTTATAGACCGGAAAAGCAGAGAAATGACTTTATTATCTTCGGGGCATCAGGCTACTGCATCTGACCATCCTCACCCTACATTTAGTCCTGATTGTAAAAAAGTTGAAATTCAGTCAGCAATGCTTTCAAATAATAAAAAAACTATGGATATTTGTGTAATACATCTTCCTGAAAAGTTATTTAAAAAATAATGAGCAATGAAGACGGTTTTAAGGAAATTTACTGTTTTTGCCGGTTTTTTCCTGGCATGTCTGATTCTGATTATGTTAGTTGTTCCCTTCTTTCTAAAAGGAAGGGTTTCGACAATTGTGCAAAACAAAGCCAATGAATATCTTTTAGCAGATGTTTCATTTTCGGATTTAAAAATCAGTTTGTTCTCGGACTTCCCCTATGCCTCAGTTGCTATACCTGATTTAGTTGTTGCAGGTGTTGATACATTTGCAAATGATACGCTTGTAAAAGCTTCTGCTATTAAAATTTCAGTTAATATTAAAAGTCTTCTTACAAAATCAGGTGTAACTATTAAAAAAGTCATTTTTGAGAAACCGGTAATCAAGGCTATTGTTTTAGAAAATGGTTCTGCCAACTGGGAAATAGTAAGGCCTGACACCAGCAAATATATTGTAGAAGATACATCAAATGTAAATTTTAATCTAAAGTCAGTTAAGATAAAAGATGCTGTAATCAATTATTCTGATTTGAAGGGTGGAATGAATGTTTGTATTATAAACTGGAATGGTTCAGTAAAAGGTAATTTCTCTTCAAAGAGAACAGTTCTAAAAACATTGTCTGAGATGGCCTCTTTATCTTTTACTTATGGCAAAGTGGATTTGCTAAAAGATGTAAGGCTAAATACAAATATTTATATTGATGCTGATTTCGAAAATAATAAATACACATTCGGCAAAAATGAAATTGGAATAAATGATCTGAAATTGTCATTTGAAGGATCCGTTGCCTTACCAGACACTTCAACAACCAGATTTAACATTAAACTTAATACTGCTGATCTTAATCTGAAAAGCTTGTTGTCACTTGTTCCTGTAGTTTATAAAAAGGATTTTGAAAAAATTGATGCTTCAGGAGATGTTAAAATGGATGCATACATAAAGGGCGATATGAAAAATGATGAGTTTCCTTCATTTGATCTTGATTTGCATGTAGTTGACGGAAAATTTAAATATTCTCAGTTGCCCGGTGCAATCACAGATATAAATGTCAATGCAAGGATATTTAACCCTGGTGGACCTGCAGACAGCATCCAGTTATATGTTCCTAATTTTAATCTGATAATGGAAGGAAATCCTGTCCTGGCATCTCTCAGACTCGTTACTCCCTATAGTGATCCTGATTTTAATGTCAAAATGAAAGGAAAGATTGACCTTAACAAGATTAAAAGAGTATATCCTCTGGAAAAATCAGTCAGTATTAAAGGTATGTTTTCAGCTGATGCTGAGGTAGCAGGTAAAATGTCTTATTTCGATAACAAACAATTTGATAAATTTTCAGCAAAAGGTGTAGTTAGTGCGAAGAACTGTAATTATAAAAAAGGGAATAATAAGGATTTGATGTTGTACAATGCTGTTCTGAAATTAAATCCTGAAGAATTTTTACTTAGTGATTTTTCAGCTAAAATAGGTAAAAACAATATTAAGGCTGATGGTTCGCTGGGAAATGTCATAACATGGTTATTGCATGATGATATTCTGACCGGTAAACTTAATTTAAGCTCTGATTATTTTGACATTAATGAGCTGCTTGTTAAAGAAACAACCGTAAATACTGCAAACAAGGATTCATTACCATCACTTGCATTCAGAATACCTGAAAATATAAATTTCAATATAAATCTTGTTGCCGGTGATATAAGATATTTTGATTTGAACCTGAAGAATGTTCAATCTGTTTTTTTATTAAAGGAAAGTCAATTGTCTATAGATAAACTCAGAGCTGATGCACTTGGAGGAAGTATATCGATGAAAGGTTTCTATAAAAGTGCTGATCCGTCAAAGCCAATTGCTTCTCTTGGTTTAAACCTCACTAATGTTTCTTTTGCTGAAACATTTAAGTCAATAAGCATGGTAAGGTCACTGGCACCTTTGTTTGAGAAAATTCAGGGTATTTATTCTATGGATTTTGATTTCAAAACAGATATGGATAAATATATGAATCCATTACCGGGCAGTATTACAGGTAAAGGTCAGATATCTTCAAGAAATCTGAAGTTGTCCGGGTTAAAAGTTTTTGATTTGCTAGCCGGCACTATTAAAAATGAGTCTTTTAAAAACTTATATGCCAAAGATTTTAATCTGAAATTTGGCATTGATAACGGGAAAGTTAAAACTTCACCCTTTACACTCAATTTAGGTCAGGCAAAAATCAAACTTGAAGGGAGTACCGGTATTGACAAGACTATTGATTAT
>CAZCPI010000030.1:0-20664 GCA_964500535.1 uncultured Bacteroidales bacterium | reverse complement strand
ATATTGATTTGAAAATCAGAACAATTGAGTATCTTGACAGCAGGATTATTGGTCCGGTATTTGAAGCTGTAAAAGACTGGGATGAACCTGTAGCATTTGCTGTACTGCCCGATCATCCGACATACTGCAGAACCAAAACGCATGTCTCAGAGCCGGTTCCTTTTCTTATTTATAAGCCGGGAAGTGAGCCTGATTCAGTTGACAGGTATGATGAGTCTGAGGCAGCCAAAGGTGTGTACGGATTTATGAAAGAAGATGATTTCATCGTTGAATTTTTAAATAGTGTAAATTAAATGGTTCGAAAGATGAGAATCATTTAAATATAAACTTTATAATTATACTTTAAAATGCAATATTACAGTACAAATAAAAGTGTTGAACATGCTTCTTTACAGGAAGCTGTTGTCAAAGGTCTTGCAGGAGATAAAGGTTTGTTTATGCCTTTAAACATACCTGTACTTCCAAAATCTTTTTTCGATGAAATCGGGAATCTTGGATTTCAGGAAATGTCATATCGTGTTGCTGATGCTTTTTTTGGTGAAGATATTGATGCTGAAACCCTGAAAAATATAGTATATGAAACCCTGAACTTTGATGTGCCACTAGTTCATGTTAAAGATGAGATTTATAGTCTGGAACTTTTTCATGGTCCTACATGTGCTTTCAAAGATGTAGGTGCCCGTTTTATGGCAAGGCTTCTGTCTTATTTCATCAAAAAACAAGGACAGGAAAAAGTCAATGTTTTGGTAGCAACATCAGGAGACACTGGCTCTGCTGTCGCAAACGGTTTCCTGGGAGTGGAAGGTATTCATGTTTATGTGCTTTATCCAAAAGGACTTGTAAGTGATATTCAGGAAATGCAGTTTACCACATTGGGTCAGAATATAACAGCTGTTGAAGTGGACGGGACGTTTGACGATTGTCAGGCATTGGTGAAATCCTCATTTATGGATAAGGAGCTGAATGCTCATATGAATCTGACATCAGCCAATTCAATTAACGTTGCAAGGTTTCTGCCACAATCATTCTATTATTTCAATGCTTTTGCTCAGGCAAAAAAAGCCGGAAATTCTGAAAAGTTAGTTTTTTGCGTTCCAAGCGGAAATTTTGGAAATATTACAGCAGGTCTGTTTGCATGGCAGATGGGATTGCCGGTTAAACGCTTTATTGCTTCAAACAATCGTAATGATATTTTCTTTAATTATCTTAAAACAGGTAAATATAACCCCAAACCGTCTGTATCTACGATAGCTAATGCAATGGATGTTGGTGATCCAAGTAACTTTGCACGTATACTGGAACTTTACGGTAATTCTCACGAAACTATTTCTGCTCACATAAGCGGTGCTACTTACAATGATGAGCAAATTGCCGATACTATTAAAAAAGTATTCGATGAAACCGGGTATTTGTGTGATCCACATGGTGCTTGCGGATATCGTGCACTTGAAGAACAACTTCAACCCGGTGAAACCGGAATTTTCCTTGAAACTGCACATCCGGCTAAGTTCAAGGATACTGTTGAAAAAATAATTGAATCTGAGGTTGTTGTACCTGAAACTCTTAAAGCTTTTATGGGAAAGGAAAAACAATCAGTTCCCATGCAAAAAGATTTTACATCATTCAAAAGTTATTTACTTTCAGAATGATGCATTAATCTGTTAATATTAAAAGCGGATATTACCGGTGAAATGGTAATATCCGTTTTTTATTCAATATTATCGCGAACTGCTTTCAGAAAAATTTGCATTTTCTCAGCATCTTTTTCTTTGATTATATCGAGCAAATCTCCCAGTTTCCCCATTATTCTCTCTATTTGTTCAGGAGCAAAAGGATTGAACAGGATTTCCTGGAGTAAATAATCGTCTTCAGACATTAGTCCCTGAGCTATGGACATATGTTTTTTAAAGGTAGTGCCAGGTGCTTCCTGATGTTCCATAACAGATCCGAAAACCAGAGTTGAGGCAAAAGGTATGGACAAAGAATATGCTGTGGTTTGGTCATGCTTTTCAAAGCTGTATTCGAATATTCTCAAATGCAGAGAATTGTAAACATCTTTGAAAAAAGCTTTTCCCAAAAAATCGGATTCCTCAATTATTATGGCACTTTGTGTGCTGAGATCACTCAGACTGGCAAAAGTCGGACCAAACATCGGGTGAGTGGAAACAAACCTGAAACCACTTTTCTCGTAAAAATCTTTAAGTCCGGTCTTGACAGAAGCTATATCTGAGAGAATGCAACTGGCAGGAAGATAAGGAATTACTTTTTGGAAGGCTTCAATAGTATATTTTATTGTGACAGCATTTATCATCAGTTCAGGTTTGAATGACCTGACTTCTTCTAGATCATCAGTTCTGATGGCATTATAAACATATCTCAGCTGTTTGGGATTCGTATCGTACAAGCAGACTTCATGGTGAAAGCTTAATGCATCTGCAAAAAATCTGCCCATTTTACCGGCACCCATTATAAGTATCTTCATTTTTTTACAATTTTCAGATGTCTGTATTATTTTTGTTCATTACTTCCATCTGCTGTCTGATAGATTCTTCGTGAATGGCTTCAAGTATTTTCTGCATGCAATCTCCGTCAATTCCAAAACTAACAGCCTGCTTAATCCTGTCTTCTAGAATCTCGCTGTATCTTGCCGTCTGTAAAATCTGCATATTATGTTCTTTTTTGAAAGTTCCGATTTCACGGGATATTCTCATACGTTTGGACAGTATTGAGAGCATTTCATCATCAATTTCATCAATTTGCTTTCTCAATTCACTTAAACTTTCAGTAGTTTGGTTCATATCTCTGATTACAAGCAGATTGAGTATATAGTCAAGGATATCAGGTGTTACCTGTTGGTCCTTGTCGCTCCATGCGTTGTCAGGGTCACAGTGAGATTCAATAATCAAACCATCAAAATTCAAATCCATTGCCTGCTGAGAAATCGATGAAATCAGTTCTCTTTTACCTCCGATATGACTCGGGTCACAGAACATGGGAATATTTTCATATCTTCTTCTGAGTTCAATCGGTATATGCCACATAGGCAGATTCCTGTATATCTTTTTATCTGAAGAGCTGAATCCTCTGTGTATAACTCCAAGTTTTCTTATTCCGGCAAGATAAAGTCTTTCAATACCTCCAATCCATAAGTCAAGATCAGGATTTACCGGATTTTTTATAAGTACCGGCATATCTGATCCTTCAAGAGCATCAGCTATTTCCTGAACAGCAAAAGGGTTTGCAGATGTGCGTGCTCCAATCCAAAGAATGTCAACGCCATATTTTATTGCTTCAGCGACATGTTTAGCAGTTGCTACTTCTGTCGCTGTGTACATTCCCAGTTCATTTTTTACTCTTTTAAGCCAAACCAATCCCGGTGTACCAATTCCTTCAAAGGCTCCCGGTCTTGTCCTTGGTTTCCATATGCCTGCTCTGAATATTTTAACTCCCCTGTCATGCAGTTGCTTAGCTGTAGTCATTACCTGTTCTTCTGTTTCAGCACTACATGGTCCTGAGATTACTATCGGTCTTTTTGGGTCAATACCAGGCAGGAGTATTGATTCGAATTGCATTTTTTCCATTTATATGATTTTTATCAATTATTATTCGTTCTTTTAAAATATCGCTTTGATTCTTTCCAAAGCTTTGTTCAGATTATCTTCTTTACAGCATAGTGAAAGTCTGATATACCGGTTTCCATTACTTCCAAATATGAACCCCGGTGTGATAAATACTTTCGCGTCATATAAGATTTTATCGGCTACTTCGCCGGCATCATTGTATTTATCGGGTATTTTACCCCACAGGAACATTCCTGATTGTTTAGGATCCCATGTACAGCCAAGCGCAATAAAGATTTCTTCGGCAATTTTTCTCCTTTTTGAATAAACTTCATTCATTTTCTGAAACCAGGATTCATCAGCTTTCAAAGCTTCCACTGCAGCAACCATCATAGGCCTGAACTGACCTGAATCAACATTACTTTTAACTTTTACTATCCATTGCAGGAATTCAGGATTAGTAGCAACCATTCCCAACCTCCAGCCCGGCATATTATGAGACTTACTCATTGAGTTTAGTTCAATACAAATATCTTTAGCTCCGGGAACGCTTAATATGCTGAGATATTCATTACTTAAGATGAAACTGTATGGATTATCATTACAAATAACAATGCCATTTTGCTTACCAAAATCAACCAGTTTCTTAAATAAATCCAATGTAGCCCTGCCGCCTGTCGGCATATTAGGATAATTTACCCACATAAGTTTTACATTGCTCAAATCCAACTTCTCAAGAGTATCAAAATCAGGTTGCCACCCGTTTTTTTCATCAAGATCGTATGAAACAATATTTGCCTGAACCAGATTGCTTACTGATGTATAGGTCGGATATCCGGGATTAGGTACAAGTACTCCATCCCCGGGATTAAGGAAGGCCATGGAAATGTGGAGTATTCCTTCTTTTGAGCCTATTAATGGCTGAATTTCTTTTTCAGGATCAAGTATAACATCAAACCATCTTTTATACCACTCAGCATATGATTTTCTTAATTGAGGCAAACCCTGAAATGGTTGATAACCATGAGCGTCATGTTTAGCGGCATCCTCATTTAATGCTTTAATGGTTTCTACAGAAGGAGGAAGGTCCGGGCTGCCTATACCAAGACTAATTACATTCAGGCCTAGAGAGTTCATCTCTGCGACTTCTTTCAGTTTCTTTGAAAAATAGTATTCAGAGACGTTGTTTAGTCTTTCTGATGGTCTTACTTGCTTCATTTTTGTATGATAATCAAAGTTCATTGTCAAATTAATAAGTCGGAATCAAACTAATTGCTGACCTATTTTATATTCTCCAAGTATCCTCAGATTTTTGGTGAGAGGACGTATGGCATCAAGACTTTGTCTGTATTTCATATAATCCTGATATGAAAGATCTATAAAAAACAAATATTCCCACTCGTGACCGATTATTGGCATTGACTGGATTTTGGTCAGGTTATCATGATAAAATGAAAGTACGGACAATACCTGTGATAATGTCCCTTCTTCGTGTTTCGTCATGAAAACTATTGAAGACTTGTTTGTATCTGTTGGCTCGATGTACTGATCGGCTGTCCATCTGTCAGCAATAATGAGAAATCTGGTGAAATTTCTTTTGTTGGTTTCTATGCCGGCCTCCAGTATTTCAAGTCCGTATATTTCAGCAGCTAGTTTACTGCAAATGGCAGCTCTGCCTGTAATGTTACCCTCAGATATTGCTTTGGCACTTAAAGCAGTATCTTCACTTTCAACTATTTTTATCCATGAGTGATCTTTTAGATAATCTTCGCATTGCATTAATGCAATCGGGTGAGAATGAACCTCAGTAATATCTTCTATCTTTTGACCCGGCAATGCTGCTATAACATGGCTTATCCTGAGTTTTATTTCTCCGATAATACAGGTTTCACTTTCGCGCAGTAGGTTGTGATTGGCTAAAAGATTTCCTGCAATTGTGTTCTCTATAGCAATTATACCCAGTATGTTGTTGTCTTTTCTCATAGTGGAAAAGACGTCTTTAAAAGTATGACATGCAACAATTTCTACTTCCTCACCATTGAAATACTTTCTGGCAGCAATATCATGATATGCTCCTGCCACTCCCTGGATTGCTATTCGTTTCATACATTAGTTTTTAAAAAAAAGTCCCGCCTTTTTCCGGGCGGGACTTTCTGTCAATATTTTTATTTATAAATTTTGCATACTAAATCCCGCTCTTACTGTTGGTAGTAAAAGTAAAAATAAAAGAATGCAAAACTGTTTTTTCTCATTGTTTAATAATTTGCGTACAAAAGTATGTATTTTTTTTGTGAATTGTTACAATTTCCCCTGATTTATTTATAAAAAATACATTTTTCCTGATTGTAATGAATCTGACCCTCATCACAAAGATACCTGATTACCTTGATTATCTTTTTTTTATCTCCTTCAATAGCATCTATCAACCCGGTATTTGTCAGCTCACCATCTTCCAGCTTTTTTAAAACTTCTTCTTTAATTGAGTTAAATTCATATTTTTTCAATCCGGTTTCATTTTTTGACAGGCAAACGTCGCAGTGCCCGCAATCATGTGTTTCTTTTTGACCGAAATAATTCAACAGAATTCTGCTTCTGCATATATAATTTTCATTTGCATAAGATAAAACTGATTCAATCCTTTTTTTTGAACGATCAAACCTTTCTTCATAAATACTTCTGGAAATTATAATTCTTTCGGTTTCCTCCCGGTTGACCCTGAAAATAATGTACGGAGTTTTTTTACGGGGTATATAACTGATTACATTCATCCTGGATAATCTTAAGAGTATATTGTATACTTTATCAACTGTCAAACCAGTTCTTGCTGAAATCAATTCTTCCTGAATGGGAGTATAATCATTAAATAGCCCGGTGTATGAACGTAACAGGACTTGCAATAATTCATCGCTGTCTTTGTCATCAGACTTAAGTTTGTATAATTCATCTCTGTTTAGTTGAAACCATATTCTCGAAGGATTGTCGATTTCATCAGTCAGTTCCAGATATCCGGCCTGTTCAAGAATTTTCAGAGAATTGAAAGCCTGGAGGTAATTAAATTTGTACTTGCCGCAAAAATCATTTAAATCAAATGCGAACATTGCACCTTTACCAATGCCGGAACCTATCTGATAGTAATAAGCAAGTGATTCATAGACTTTCCTGATTACATCTTTTTGTGGGAAGCTATCGCTTAAGTGTTTTTTTAGTCTGCTTGAATCGGATTTGTGATAAAGTAAAACCGCATAAGCCTTTTCCCCGTCTCGTCCGGCTCTGCCTGCTTCCTGGAAATATGCTTCTATGGAATCAGGTATAGCCATATGAATAACCAATCTGACATCTGCTTTATCGATTCCCATACCAAATGCATTGGTGGCTACTATGACTCTGCATTCTCCATTTTTCCATGCCTGCTGTTTGGAATCTTTTGAGTCATTTGTGAGTCCGGCATGAAAATAATCTGATGAAATGCCGTTTTTTTTCAAAAATGATGATATTTCTCTGGCATCCTTTCTGCTGCTGACATATACTACAGCTGAACCCGGTGTTTTCTCAAGAATATGAAGAAGCTCTTTATCTTTATCTTCTGTATTCCTGACTACATACGCAAGATTTTTTCTTTCAAAGCTTTTTACAAAAACGTTTTTTGTTTTAAAACTGAGTTTGTGTTGAATATCCTCTACTACGGCAGGAGTAGCAGTTGCTGTCAGGGCAAGCACCGGAACATCAGGTAAAAGAACTCTGACATCCGATATGTTTAAATATGAAGGCCTGAAATCATATCCCCATTGTGAAATACAATGTGCTTCATCAACCGCTATCAGGTTGATGTTCATATTTATTATTCTTTCCCTGAATAGTTGAGTAGCCAGCCTTTCCGGGGATATATAAAGGAATTTAAAATCACCATAATGACAATTGTCAAGAGTCAATATTATTTCCTGTCTTGTCATTCCTGAGTAAATGGCAGCCGCACGGATACCGGTTTTTTTCAGGTTGGAAACCTGATCTTTCATCAAAGCAACCAAAGGTGTAATAACCAGGCACAATCCGTCCATTGCCAATGATGGAACCTGAAAAGTCAGAGACTTTCCTCCTCCGGTAGGCATTAATGCCAGTGTGTCCTTACCTTCACAAACCGAAGCGATTATTTCTTCCTGGAGTTCCCGGAAATTTTCATACCCCCAGTACTTTTTAAGTATTTCCCGGTATGTATTCATTCACTTCCTCTTCCTCAATCTTTATATCTTTAATAAATAATTGAATAGAACTGTTCCCGTTATAATTATTTTCCTCAATTGTATAAACAATATCAAACGGGTAAAGTGCCTTTATATGATCATTATGTTCATACTGACCGAAAGCTATACCGTTCATTATGCTTTCAGAATGGCTGTCTACAAGTTCCAGCTTGAGATGTTCCTGCTCCCTTCCAACCAGACGGCTTGTGCCGTAATCAAAAACATGACGTGTTCTGAATACCGGTTTATTATTGTCAGGTCCAAATGGATTGAATTGTTTCAGAACCCTGAAAAATTTCGGGGTTATATCCTGAAACCTTATATCAGCATCGATATCAATAGTTGGAATAAGTTGCTCAGGTAAAATGTTGTCTGCAACATATTTTTCAAAACGTTTGGTGAATTCAGGTACATTCTCGACTTTCATTGATAATCCTGCAGCATAAGTATGTCCTCCGAAATTTTCAAGAAGATCACGGCAATTATCAATAGCTTTATATATATCAAAACCGGGAACTGAACGAGCTGAACCCGTAGCAAGATTGTCAGCTCTTGTAAGCACTATTGCCGGTCTGTAATACTCTTCAGTAAGTCTTGAAGCCACTATACCAATGACTCCCTTATGCCATTCTTCATTGTATATCACAATCCCTTTTTTGTCTTTAAGATTTGTAAGGGCTTTTATGGCATTATTGGCTTCTTCAGTAATATTTTTGTCAAGATCTTTTCTTGTTTGATTATACTGGTTGATATCCTCGCTTTTTTTCTTCGCAAAATCCAGATCTCTTGCAATCAGCAATTCAACAGATTCATTACCCGTCTGTATTCTGCCTGAAGCATTAATACGGGGTCCAATTTTAAATACAATGTCGCTAATTGTTATTTCCTTGTCTGCAAGTCCGCAAACATTTATAATACCTTTTAAACCAATGCTTGGATTCGAATTTAATTGTTTTAATCCGTGATATGCCAATATTCTGTTTTCACCACTTATGGGTACAATATCAGAAGCGATGCTAACTGCAACCAAATCAAGTAAAGGCATTAATGTTGAAAAGTCAATGTTGTTACTGATGGCAAATGCCTGCATCAACTTGAAACCTACTCCACAACCTGATAACTGATCGTATGGGTATGTAGAATCAACACGTTTGGCATCAAGAACAGCTACGGCATCAGGTAGCTTTTCATCCGGTACATGGTGGTCGCAAATAATAAAATCAACACCCTTCTGTTTAGCATATTTGATTTTTTCAACGGCTTTTATCCCACAATCAAGAGCAATTACTAAAGTGTAATTGTTTTCCGCTGCAAAATCGATTCCGGCATAAGAAATGCCATAGCCTTCGCTGTAACGATCAGGTATGTAACAACCAATATTAGTTGAATATTGATGTAAAAACTTGTAAACTAAAGCTACAGCTGTGGTTCCGTCGACATCGTAATCACCGTAAACGAGGATGTGCTCCTTTTTACCAAGAGCTTTGTTAATACGTGCAATAGCCAGATCCATGTCTTTCATTAAAAAAGGATCATGCAAATCTGACAATTGTGGTCTGAAGAATTTTTTTGCTTCTTTAGATTCTGTTATACCTCTTTTTACCAGGAGCCGGGCCAATATCGGGCTGATCCCCAGCTGCTCCGCCAGGGCTTCCTTCTTTGATTCTTCTTCCGGTGTAAGGGTTAACAATTGCCATTTGTTAGTCATTTATTTAGGTTTTTTTCTTTCTTTTCAGGGACCTTAAAGGTCGTATGGATCTGGCTTAAAGGTGAATCCTTACAGATCCGGATTTATCGCTATAATTAATTGCGATAAATTTTATTAAAACGTAAAGGTAAGTCATTTTTCCATCAATGCCGTTAAGTACTGTAAAGTTTTTTATTTTTTTTAGGATTACCTTTGTAAGCAAATAAATTAAAAATGGAAGAAGATATTAAAGCTGCTATAGAAGTTCTTAGGAATGGTGGGTTAATTTTATATCCTACTGATACGATTTGGGGCATAGGTTGTGATGCAACTAATGTGGACGCTGTAAAAAGAGTCTATGATTTAAAAAAAAGGATTGATAGTAAAGCCATGTTGGTACTTGTAGACAGTACTGTTAAAGTTGATTTTTATGTAAGCGATATCCCTGAAACTGCATGGGATTTAATAGAATTATCTGATAAGCCTTTGACAATTATTTATTCAAATGCAAGAAATCTGGCATCAAATCTTTTGAGCGAAGACGGAAGTATAGGTATCAGAGTTACAAAAGAACAGTTTTCAAAGAAACTGTGTGAAAGATTTAGAAAGGCTATAGTCTCAACATCAGCGAATATAAGCGGATTTCCGTCACCGGCTTTTTTTGATGAAATTACCGATGAAATCAGAAATGGAGTCGATTATGTTGTTAATTATGGAAGAAATGATAAGACCCGAAAAAGTCCTTCTTCGATTATCAAACTTGAATCTAATGGTCTGGTGAAGATCGTGAGACCCTGATTTGCCTGATATCTTTTTTGATTTATAACAAAAAAACATTTATTTCGTTATTAATTCTGAGGACATAATATTGAATTACCTTTGTTAAAACTATTAATTCCAGTATGCAGGATAAGAAAAGAATACTTTCATACTTTTTTTTGGATTATTTGTCAGCATTAGTATCCTGGCAACTCTTCAGCATTCTGCGATTTTATGTCTTTAAAAATACTACAGGTTTTTTTGATTTAAACGATTTCCTGTTTAACGAGAAAGCGATTTACCTGGGTATACTGCTTCCTTTATTCTGGGCAATTGAGTATTTTTTCACGGGTTATTATTCTGAGCCGAGGAGAAAGACTGTTCTGGGTGATTTACAACATACGGCAGTAAACACATTGATAGGAGTTTTATTATTATTTTTCCTTATTATAATCAATGATTATCCTGAATCGCCTGAACTTTATTATGAAATTGTTTTAGGCTTTTATCTGATACATTTTTTTGTAACGCTGGTCTTTCGTTTATCAATGACTGGACCATTAATCAGTAAACAATCAAAAGGCGAGTTGAATGTTCCGATAATAGTTATAGGTACAGGAGAAAATGCCATCAGAGTATCAGGTGAATTTAATTCAAAAAGGACAAATCTGTCATATAAACTTATTGGATTTGTGCGGACAAGTAAAGAAAAGGATCTGTTGCCAGATGAGGAAATAATCGGAGATTTAAATGATTTGCATAATCTGATTAAAATAAATAAAGTAGAAGAATTAATCATCGCAATTGATAGTCTAAATCCTGATCATAAACAATCATTATTGAACAAGCTTTATATTCATAAATTGCCGGTTAAATCAGTAGCTTCAAAGAATGATATGATTTCGGGTAACGTTTCACTCTTTTCTTTATTCGGAATCCCAATGGTAAGAATGACTCCATTATTAATGCCCGTATGGCAAAGAAATCTGAAGACGATTTTTGATATATTTTGTTCTTTTATAATGATGATTTTGCTTATACCTGTATATATTTACCTCGGCATAAGAGTAATGTCGGATTCTCCCGGTAAAATAATATATTCACAGGAACGTGTTGGTAAAAATGGCAGGATATTCAAAATGTATAAATTCAGAACTATGTATGACGGTTCTGAACCTGACGGACCTTTACTTTCATCAACTGAAGACCCAAGGGTAACACCATACGGGAAAATTATGAGGAAATACAGGTTGGATGAACTCCCTCAGTTTTTTAATGTTTTTAAAGGTGATATGTCTTTAGTAGGTCCAAGACCTGAAAGAAAATATTTTGTGGAAAAAATAGTTAAGGTTGCTCCACATTATTATCTGACTCAAAATGTCCTGCCCGGTATTACATCATGGGGAATGGTTAAATACGGATACGCGAATTCAGTTGAAAAGATGATAAAAAGACTTGAATATGATGTGCTTTATCTTGAAAACCAAAGCATTTTAATAGATTTTAAAATTTTGGTCTTTACATTGAAACCACTTTTAAAAGGTAAAGGAGTTTGATTTTTTTGCATCATAAATAAAAAATTATGATATTGATCACCTCATTATATTTATAAATTTATGAGTTTTGACGATCGCTACATGAAATTGATTCTTTGGCGTGAAAAGCATATAAAAGAATCAAATTTCATCCTGATTCTGAGTTTTGTTGTCGGTCTGCTTACTGCAGCTGCAGCATTGATACTGAAGTGGATGATTCATGCTATACAATTATTACTTACATCGACATTTTCAGTAGATAAAGCTAATTATCTTTATTTATTATACCCGGCTATAGGCATATTTCTGGCTTCCATGTTTGTAAGATATGTTGTAAAAGATGATATAGGTCATGGTGTTACCCATATACTTTATGCAATATCAAGAAGGCAGGGAAGGCTTAAGAAACACAATATGTGGTCTTCTCTTGTTGCCAGTTCCGTAACTATAGGTATGGGAGGCTCAGTAGGTGCTGAGGCCCCGATTGTACTTACGGGATCTGCCATAGGTTCCAATCTGGGAAGTTTTTTTAAGATGGACCATAAAACCCTGATGTTGCTTATGGGTTGCGGTGCTGCGGGTGCAATTTCCGGTATTTTTAAAGCTCCTATAGCGGGGATGTTGTTTACCATCGAGGTTCTGATGCTAGACTTCACTGCAGCTTCGGTTTTGCCGTTATTGATTAGCTCGATTACAGCAGCGACGGTTTCATATTTGTTTACAGGGACTGGTTCTATTATAAAATTTTCGATGGATGATGTTTTTCTTCTGAGCCGTATTCCATGGGTTATAATACTTGGTATAACTTGTGGAATGGTTTCACTTTATATTATCAGAGGGATGAATAAAGTGGAGGGGCTATATAAGAAAGTTAAGAATCCGTATATTAAGATTTTGGTCGGGGCTCTGGTTTTAGGTTCACTGATTGTATTATTCCCTGCGCTTTATGGAGAGGGGTATGATACAATTACGAGTATTGCAACAGGGGATTTTGATGCTTTGACAAAAGGAGGACTCTTTTATGCTCACAGGAGCAGCACCTGGTTGCTTTTAGGCTATGTAAGTTTAATGATTTTTTTTAAGGTTATCGCTTCAGCATCAACAAATGGAGCCGGAGGGGTGGGAGGAGTGTTTGCACCCAGTTTATTTATAGGGTCTTTGGTTGGTTTCGTGGTGGGAACTGTTATTAATAAAACTGGTATTGCGGAGGTTTCAGTTGCGAATTTTTCACTTATGGGAATGGCTGGTGTAATGTCTGCAGTAATGCATGCTCCTTTAACCGGTGTCTTTCTTATTGCTGAAATTACAGGCGGTTATGGCTTGTTTCTTCCATTGATGATTTCATCAGCGATATCTTTTCTTACAATTTATCTCTTTGAAAAACACAGTATTTACTCAATGAGGCTTGCGCAAAAGGGAGAGTTGGTTACACATCACAAAGATAAGGCTGTTTTGACTTTGATGAAAGTTGAGAATGTTATTGAAACCGATTTTGAGGTGGTTTCTCCTAACTTTTATTTGGGAAATCTGGTTAAAACAATCTCTTCTGCCAAACGTAATATTTTCCCGGTAGTAGATGAGAATAATATATTGTTAGGTATTGTAAGACTTGACGATATCCGAAATATTATGTTCAGAACTGATTTATACTACAGATTTAAAGTGGGTAAACTGATGGTTTCGCCACCTGCTAAAATTTGTATTTCGGACTCTATGGATAAAGTCATGAAGACTTTTGATGATACGAATGCTTGGAATTTACCTGTTGTCGATGAGGAAGGACATTATCTGGGTTTTGTCTCAAAATCAAAGATCTTCAATTCTTACAGAAAGGTTCTGGTTCATTTTTCAGATGAATAGTTAAAAAGAGGCTATCTTAAAATCTCTCTTAAAACAGCCTCTTTCGCGAACAAATGCTTAATTATCATGAAAACCATTATTCTGTCTGATGTACATTGATTTCTCCTATTCCTCCGTTGATATCAATGTATAAAGTATTGGCGGTCTTGCCGTATAAATCGTTTGTATATGTTCTTCCGTTTTTATTGTAAAAAGGTATATTAATTTCGCCAAGGAGACCGGATACCGTTATTCTGACTCCAACTTTATAAGGAACATACAAATTTAGTTCTCCAACTCCGCCTTTAATATTGGCAACTAAATCGTTCTTCCATTTACCTGACAGGTTTATTTTTGCTTCTCCGGCAGACATGCTGAAATATATAGATGGAACAGATGTGTTTCTAAGATTAATATGTGACTCTCCTGCCAGCATTCGATATTCAAACCGGCTTAAATTGAAACCTTCAAGGTTTATGTCTGATTTACCGGCTTTAAGTTCGATAGCGACTGAATTCGGGATATCATCGTTTAAAAAGAGATTCCAGAGATTCTTTTCTCCAATGTCATCAATATCTTTGTTTTTGATGGATTCGGATTCTATTTTCAAATATCCTGTTTTGCCAACTTCATGGTAGTTTATCATAGGACGAATGAATTCGTTCTTGTAACCATAGAAACATTCGGTCAGTTCTTTGGTTGAGCCCTTTATATTTAGTACTCCAGCCAGAAATGAAATGTCCGTTTTTACAGAATTGGCTTTACCTGTTCCAATTGCTTTTTTAAAAACAGTTTTGTCATTATCTGCAAAGAGATTTGTAGCAAGAAGTAATCCTGCAACTAATAGCCAGACCGCATTTCGTTTCATAATTAATTGTTTTGAGTGATTTCGGTTTCGGATTAATTAAAGACAATCAAATATATGACGTACAAGGAATAATTATGTTACATCTGCAAATATTTTTTTTGCAGTATCTTTGGATTCATTATAATTTACCTTTTTTGTATTTGTAAAAGTAGCAGGAGAGCATAGTAAAACATAAATAAGTAAGTTTGGAAATAATTATGGATAAGAAGTCATTGAGAATCATATATATGGGTACTCCTGAGTTTGCAGTTGAGCCTCTCAGAGCCCTTGTTGACGGTGGATATAATGTAGTTGCTGTAATAACTATGCCTGATAAGCCAGCAGGCAGGGGCATGAAAATGCAATCATCTCCTGTAAAGGTTTTTGCTTTATCATGCAATATCCCTGTTTTACAACCCGAAAAACTGAAAGATGAATTATTTATTGAAGAATTACGATCATATAAGGCAGATTTGCAAGTGGTTGTAGCTTTCAGGATGTTACCGGAAGTGATTTGGTCGATGCCTCCTAAAGGTACTTTTAATCTCCATGCATCTTTGCTTCCACAATACAGGGGTGCTGCTCCTATTCATTGGGCTGTAATTAACGGAGAGAAAGAAACCGGTGTTACAACATTTTTTTTAAAACATGAAATAGATACAGGAGATATAATTTATCAGGAAAAACTACAAATCGGACCTGATGAAAATACCGGATCTGTACATGACAGGATGATGTTGCTGGGCTCTGAGCTTGTAGTTAAAACTGTTGATTCTGTGATTGAGAACAGGGTTTCACCATTACCGCAGGATGATTTTTTCTCCGGAGCAGTTTTAAAACCTGCGCCAAAACTCACCAAAGATAATACCAGAATAAACTGGACTTCTGACGGAGAAAGCATTGTAAATTTTATCAGAGGATTGAATCCTTATCCGACATCATGGACTGAATTGACGTATCCTGATGGATCTTCATCTACTATGAAAATACTTAAAGCCAGTTTCAGGAAGGAAAGTCATAATTTTATTTCAGGTCGGATTTTAATTGAAGGGAAAAATAATTTTTTCATTGTTGTAAAAAATGGATTTATTAAAGTTGAACGCTTGCAAGTAGCAGGAGGTAAGGCACTTAACGCAGAGGATTTCTTAAGGGGACACAGTTTTCCTGAAGGTACAAAAGCTGTCTGAACGTTAAAATCACACTATTATTTTGTTTTTTTTGAAAATTGTTATTTTATTTGCAGAAAATAACCTTTTAAAACCGTTTGCCTATAGATCAACATCTACTCTTTGAATTCCAAAAATAAGAGAAATGGATATGATCAAGTCTTTGACTGACGAGCAGTTGATAAGTCAGTTTGCAAATGGTAACAATCAAGCTTTTGATGTATTGTTAAGCCGTCACAAGAATCGTATTTTTACGTATATTTTATATATTGTACGTAATCGTGATCTTGCTGAAGATATTTTTCAGGAATCATTCATGAAAGTCATTATGACGATCAAACAAGGCAGATATACCGAAAATGGTAAGTTCTATGCATTTGTGACCAGAGTTGCGCATAATTTGATTATTGATTATTACAGGCGTGAAAGAAATGAAAATACGATAAGTAATGAGGAATTCAGCGAGGTCGATCTTTTCAATAATTCAAAACTCTGTGATGAAAATATAGAAGATTTGCTTGTGAAAAATCAGGTTTATGATGATGTTACAAAACTTGTCAGACATTTACCTGAAAATCAACAGGAAGTAGTAAAAATGCGCTTTTATGACGATTTGAGTTTCAAAGAAATTGCTGATTTGACAGGAGTCAGCATAAATACTGCTCTCGGAAGAATGCGTTATGCTGTTTTAAATATGAGAAGGATGGCAGAAGAGAATAATATTTCGCTTGCTATCTGATACTTTTTAAGTGCAATTCTTGAAGTTTTTATTTTTAGTCATAAAATAAGTTTAATTATAAAAATATCGGGTGATTATATACGATTTTTAAGGTTTAATCGTTTTATAATAAACTCAATATTTTGCCTATGAATCAAACTTCTACACTCAAAAAGAAACTTTCAGGAAAAATGAAAAGATTTTATGCAAAACCATCTGAATCCACTATTGATTTTCTGATGAAATTTGCAAGGGAATACGTTCCGGATGATGTATCTGTAAAAAAGAATCTTTTGTTCAATTGATTTTATTCAAATTTATAAGCAGGGCTGTCATTTTTGACAGCCTTATGTTTTATGTAATCTCTTTTTTTTATTTCCTTTGTAAAAAAAATGTTATGCGTCTCGTAGCACCTTCACTTTTATCTGCTAATTTTAAAAATCTTCAGAATGATATTTCATTAATTAATGATAGTCAGGCTGATTGGTTGCATCTTGATGTGATGGATGGAGTCTTTGTTCCGAATATCTCTTTTGGTTTTCCAGTCCTTGAGCATGTGGCATCTATATGTAAAAAGCCGCTTGATGTACATTTAATGATTGTAGAACCTCAGAAATTTGTAAAGGAAGTAAAAGCACTTGATGCCGCATATATGAATGTTCATTATGAAGCTTGCACTCATTTGCACCGGACTGTTCATGAGATACTTGAAAATGGTATGAAAGCAGGCGTAACACTCAATCCTCATACTTCAGTAAAGTTGCTTCAGGACATCCTTCCTGATCTGGATCTTGTTCTGCTGATGTCTGTTAATCCCGGATTCGGAGGTCAGGTTTTTATTGAAAACACTTACAGAAAAATCCATGATCTGAAAGAAATGATACTTAAATGTAACAGTAAAGCCCTGATACAGATTGATGGCGGAATTACCGATAAGAATTCCCGGCAGCTTTATGAAGCTGGTGCAGATGTGCTTGTTTCAGGAAGTTACATTTTCGGAGCACCAGATCCTGATGAGGCTATCAGAAAATTAAAAAATATATAAATAAATATTAAATATATGTATATATTTGTGATTGGTAATTCAATCACATGTGGCTGCGTCTGTTTAATAATAATCCAGCATTAAGGCTAATTATTCCATATATTTCCGGGATAATTCTGATAGGTGAGGAGAGAAAGCTGATTTTTTTTGCAGCTCTTTTTTCAGTATGGTGTTATTTTTCATATAAATATCTTCATGATAAACTGTCTGACACATGGTCTATCAGATGGCTGAGTGGAATGTCTTTTGTTGGTTTGTGGTTTTCAATAGGCTGTTTCTCAGGATTACATGCTATGTCAAAATCTGCTTTTCCTGAATACTCTGCAGGAAATGTTATCGCCGAAGTATGCATAAAAAAAGAGCCGGTAAAAAAGAAAAAATCTTTTCAGATATATGCTGAAACCATAAGAGCTATTCCGGAAAACCTCAAAGGGAAATTGTTTATTTTCTATCTTCAGCCATCTGAAAAGATTGAATCACTTCGTACAGGGGACAGATTAATTATCAGATTTAATCCGGAAAAACCAAAAAATAATATTGCCGGCCTATCATTTGATTACAATAAATGGCTGAGGCAAAAAGGAATTTGCGCTACGGCTTATATTCGTACTCATGAATGGTTTTATTTAAAAGGACCTGAAAAGACAGATTTAATAGCCCGGGCCAATAAATTGTCAGGTAAGATTGTAAGTATTTTCAAAGAAAGTGGTCTGGAAGGTAACAATCTTGGTCTTGCTTCAGCAATGTCCATCGGGTACAGGAGTGATATTGATAATAAGGTAGAATCTTATTTCAGGTCTGCCGGCATAACACATGTGCTCTCTGTTAGTGGTCTGCACGTAGGTGTAATATATTCATTAATTTGTTTCTGTCTTTTTTTTCTAAAATATGGTAAGACTCAAAAGGTTTTAAGGAATATAATCATAATCATATTTCTCTGGGTATATGCACTTATGGCAGGTTTGTGCCCATCTGTTTGTCGTTCAGCGCTTATGCTTTCAATGGTTTCAATCGGAGATTGTCTGGGAAGAAAGTCACAGACACTAAATACTGTGATTTTTTCAGCATTCATATTATTACTGGTCAATCCATTGAATATTTATGATATTGGGTTTCAACTAAGTTATGTAGCTGTTACGGGCATAGTTATATTATATCCTAAATTCAGAACACTGTTCGAACCGGAGTCAGTCATATTAAAGTATTTCAGAGATCTTATATTGATTTCTCTTGTGGCTCAGATCGCAACCTTCCCGCTTACTATACATTACTTCGGGCAATTTCCCAATTATTTTTTATTGGCCAATCTTTATGCGGTCCCTTTATCAGGATTGTTGATATTTGTTTCAGCAGGATGTATTTTTACACATGGTATTCCTTTTTTGAGTAATATTTTTTCGGATTTGCTTGAAATATCAACGACATGTTTTCTTAAAATTTCTGCTTTTATCGGAAATCTTCCCTACGCTGTTACTGATAAGATATCTGTTAATTTTTTTCAGGTTGTGCTAATATATCTGCTTATTTATTTTTTGTATGGTTTTTTCTTTCACAAAAAGAGAGTTTATTCATGGAGTTTGCTTACTACAATAATTTTTTTACAAATTTCTGTTCTTTTTAATCAATTGACAAATGCGTCTTAATCTGTATATTTGCGAAAAAAAATAAATGCTTACAAAGATTATTGATGAGAAGCTTGTACAAAAAGCCAAACATCTGTTATTAAATTCTGAGAATATCGTTATAATCTCGCATATGGGTCCTGATGGTGATGCTGTGGGCTCCACATTGGCATTGTCTGATTTTTTAAAACAAATAGGAAAAAATGTTCATGTAATGTATCCTGATTCATTTCCTGAATTTTTAAACTGGTTACCGGGTGCAAATGAAAGTCTTATTTATCAGGATGAAAGAGAAAAATGTGAGTCATATCTTCACGAGTCGGATTTGATTGTAATGATTGATTTCAATCAACTGAAAAGGATAGGACAGCTTGGTGAAATAGTAGGTGGACTAAAAAGCAAAAAGCTGTTACTTGACCATCATCCATATCCTGATGAGTTTGCTGATGTTACAATATCTTACCCTCAGATATCATCATCCTGCGAAATTGTTTTCAGACTGATATGCAGAGGTGGTTTCTTTGATTATATAACAAAAGAATGTGCTGAATGCATTTATACTGGAATGATGACAGATACCGGGTCATTTACTTTTAACTCCAATAATGTTGAAATGTATTTCATAATATCTCAACTAATAGGTAAGGGAGTAGATAAAGATGCTATCTATGACAAGGTTTTTAATACTTATTCCAGAGAGAGAATGAGATTGATGGGCTTTGTTTTGCATGAAAGACTTGAAATTATCGAGAATGATTCTACAGCGGTGATTTATTTGTCTAAAGATGATTTGAAAAAGTTCAAATATAAAGTTGGTGATACTGAAGGTTTCGTCAATATGCCATTGAGTATTCGAGGTGTAAAAATGTCGATATTTTTAAGGGAAGAGCAGGATGGAATTAAAGTTTCTGTTCGTTCTAAAGGTGAAATTCCTGCGAATAAATTTGCATCTGAGATATTTAGTGGTGGTGGCCATTTAAATGCTGCCGGAGGAGAGTTCAGCGGTACCCTTGATGAAGCCGTGAAAAAGGTGAAAAATAATATAACTAACTATATATATTAATCGTTTACCTGTAAAATTTGTTAAGTTTGAGTTATTAGTGACAGAATTTACTATTTTTGTCAATCATTTTATTCTTCTGTAATTTATGTCGAACCGAATAGTTTTCTTTCTGCTTTTTTTTATTGTAGCAGTTTCTGCAGCATTTACTTCTTGTGATGATACACCTACATATGCTGAACTTTTGTCTGATGAAAAAGACAGTATAAAATCATTTATGGATAAGAATGGTTATACTGTTACAACTAAGTATCCGGATTCAATACCTTTTCCTGACAAGGTCTTTTATCAGACTGAGTCAGGTTTATATGTTCATGTGATTGACACAGGTTTGTGCGTTGAAGACTCAATTCCAAAAAATACTGTATTTACTGTAAGATTTCTTGAAGTAAATATGAGTGGGGATACAACATATTCTAATATGTTTGGTACCGGTGATCCATATGAGATACTTTATAATAACGTTCAGTCTTCAACAACTTACGGAGATTGTAAAGCCTGGCATGAAGCGTTGGATTATGTAGGTGATGGCGGTCACGTGTGGCTTATAGTTCCGTCAAAACTTGGAATGTCAATGTATGCATCATC
>CAZCPI010000029.1:0-21003 GCA_964500535.1 uncultured Bacteroidales bacterium | reverse complement strand
TAAATCATGTATTACAAAATAAATAATAAATTACTCATTTTAAGCATGCTTGTTTCTTTGTTATATTTACGTCCTGATATTTAAAATGAGTTTACTTGAATATATGGATTGGAGCGATTTATACTACCGTTTTTTAAATAGCTACACCAGGCAGGTTATTGATGAGATTATAACTCTTTTGATTCAGCTTTTACCCTATGTCATAGCGGGTACTTTCGTGACTGTTATCATTAAAAGATATATCTCTGCCGAAACCTTTAAAAAGTTTATTTCAGGTAAAAATATAATATTATCTATCATTGTTGCTGCTTTGCTGGGTATTGTCTCGCCTTTAGGAAGTTATGTTGTGATACCTTTATCTGCAGCACTGGTCATGGCAGGATTGCCTCTGGCGCCTGTTATCGCGTTCGCGGTTTCATCTCCGCTTATAAATCCCAACCTTATCATCCTAACTGCAGGTGCCCTGGGTACAGAAATGGCTGTAATGAGATGTGTAAGTGCTTTTGTTTTAGGTGTAAGTGCAGGATTAATAACTCAGATGTTGATCAAAAACGATAATATCGGCATCAGAGTTGATGTTGAAACCACAACCAAATCCAACTCATCTGTCGTCGATGGCAAAAGCAATGATATAAAAAGGGTAAATAATAATGCTTCAACGCTGATAGTCAGACGTCCTTTTTGGGTAGAAACCTGGAAACACACGAAATATATTTCTAAACATTTTTCGGTTGGTATACTGGTAGCAGCCTTGACAAAAGTCCTGATACCTGTCGCTCTTGTATCTGATTATCTTGGAAGTGAACACGTATTTTCAGTTTTTCTTGCTACTCTTGCAGGCGTGCCTTTTTACACTTGTGGTGGTGCTGCAATACCTGTAGTGCAACAGCTTGCTGAACTTGGTGCAGACAAGGGTGCTATTCTGGCATTTTTTATTTCAGGACCCGGCACAAAAATTGCAAATATAGCCGTTATGGTTTCAGTATTTAAAAAAGGTGTTGTGTATATTTATTTTCTGGTTTCACTGATTGGTGCTCTTGTAATGGGGCTGATTTATCATTATTTTTAACCCATTTATTAATGAAACCTATTAAAAAGAGCATGCTTAAATACTGTTCAGAATGAACAAAATTTTTGGCATGCAGCGTTCCATATGGCCTTAGTGAAAAAATTAAAATAACATATGAAAAACAAGAAGTTTCTGTCTTACATATTAGCTGGCATTGTTGTAGTAGCGTTGATTTCGTGGGATATGTTTTCAGTAAAAAGTGTGAAAGTCAGTTATCCTCTTTACAGCCTCCTGTCAGAAATTGACAAAACTAAAAAAGACAGTACGAAAGTTGCTATCATAGGTTCAGATTATTCAGGATTGGTTTCACCGACATCTTTAAACAGCACATTGACTCAGGGGCAGATAGAAGATATGGTCAATAAAGCTCTTGACTTACAGGGGGCTGCTTCAAAATTACTTAAGCCGGGCATAAAGGTCCTGATCAAACCCAATATTGTCGGTGCTGTTGCGGACAGGATAGGTGAAAACACTGATACAAGAGTCATAAAAGCAGTTGTAAAATATGTCCATGAGAAGTGTGGCGGTAATTGCACGATTAAAATAGGAGAGGGCTCTCCTCGTCCTATGCCTTATGAAACCAAATACAGCGGTGGCTCTGCTTCGTGGACCAAATTGTGGGACAAAACAGGTTATCCTGCTGTTATCGATGAACTTAAAGGGTTGGGGATAAATGTTGATACTGTAAATCTGAACGGCGGAAGTACTGCTGATCCTTTGCAAAATCTCAGGGAGATGTCTGTGCCCAATGGCGGGTATGCCAAACCACAGAAGGGTAAATATTACATTCATAAAGACATTGTTGAAGCCGATGTTTACATAACTGTTCCGGTTTTGAAAGTCCATAATCCGGGAGTTACTGTCGGTTTGAAAAATCAAATCGGTACTGCTGCGGGCAACAGGTATGGTTTCAACAAGGTTAAAGGAGTGAATGCAGCCGGGAATGTAAATAAACTGATACATAACAGCGATGCTCCTCGTGACTGGACTGATGAAGAGATTGTCGATCTATGTCTTTTGGCCGGAATTGACCTGGTTGTAGTTGATGCAACGTTGTGTCTTGAAAAACAGAAATCTTATTCCAGCTCGATGGCAAATCAGGTTAGGATGAATGCCATAGTTGTCGGTAATGATCCTGTTGCTGTAGATAATGTTTGTGCACGAATGGCCGGTTTCAATCCTGATGATGTTGATCATATTGATTTGGCTGAGCTTGCAGGCATGGGTACCAATAATCCTGACCTTATCAAAATCTTGGGTACTCCGATGGCTCATGTTTCAAAAAGACTGAAGAAAAGTACAGGTGACTTACGTCTGTTGTTCGGACAAACCAATCGTAAATGGCTGGTTTCACAATCATTTTCTGTTGGAGGAATATCCAATCCGATTACATATCAGTTTATTAAAAATGAAGCGGATTATGAGGCAAAACCCGGAGTTGATGGCTGGTCTCAGCCTGTTTATTTTTTTGACGATAATATAGATCTCGGCAACTACTTCAACTATCAGGATGATATTATATCTTATGCTTTTACCTATGTATATTCTCCTGAAGAAACCGATGCTGTCTTACAGGTGGGTTCTGATGAAGGTTTGTATATCTATCTGAATCATTCGCTGGTTTACAGTTATTCCGGCATGCGTACCTATAATTATATTGCTGAAACCAGGACGGTTCATTTGAATAAGGGTTACAATACTCTGTTGGTTAAATCGTTGCAAATGTCGGGTAATCATGACTTTGCCATGAATCTATGTGAGGTTGAAAATAATGCTGAATTTTCTGGTAACCGTATTGAAGGTTTGAAATTTTATCCGGTGTTGACCGCTCCGAACAAAATCACCGGACCTGTTATTTCAGGTTTGAAAATGGCTGGTTACCCTAATCCGGCAACGGATCATGCTGTAATAAGTCTTGAAATTAAAGAGCCGGGCAAATTCAAAATTGAAGTTTACGATATGCAGGGAAAGCGTGTAAGGACATTAATCAATAAATATCTTACATCCGGCAGGCAAACATTTGATTGGGATTTATGTTCAGACAATGGTTTCAGATTAAATGGCGGGGCTTATATTGTAAAAGAGCTCAAAACCGGTGAAACCATAAAACTTATTTTGAAATAAAATAATGAAATCACTTTATTTACGCTTTCCGGATTCCTTCACGCGTTATCCTCACTGTTTTAAAAAGTTATGATACCTTTACCTCAATAATCCACCATAAAATGAAGAAGCTTATAACATTACTCTTGTTTGCAACCTTGATGTTACAGTCTGTTGCAATTTTTGGACAGCCATCCCGTAGAGTCAGAAAAAATGTACCTCTCGATTCGATTAATCTGAGCGATCCATGTATCCTTGCGGATAAAAGTACTAATATGTATTACATGACAGGGACAGGTGGTATGCTTTGGAAAAGCCCGGATCTTAAACTTTGGGAAGGTCCTTTTAACGTAGTAAATATAAATCCTGATTCATGGATGGGTCAATACCCTATGATATGGGCGGCAGAACTTCATCAATATAAAGGCAAGTATTATTATTTTGCCACATTTACCAATCGTGCTGTAAAAATAGATACTGTAGAGGGCAATGTAATAGAAAGACGTGCGAGTCATGTTTTGGTCAGCGATAAACCTGACGGCCCATACATACCAATGGCTGATCCAACATATTTGCCTGCAGACAAACCAACATTAGACGGGACTTTTTGGGTTGACAAAGACAACAAACCTTACATGATTTATTGCCATGAGTGGCTTCAAAACTGGAATGGTACAATTGAAAAAATTGAGTTGAAACCTGACCTCAGCGGATCTGTTGGAGAAGGTAAGATACTATTCAGGGCTAAAGATGCTCCCTGGAGCAGGGAAGTTGATAAAAACGGGAAAGTAGGTCCGAATAAGGTGACAGATGGTCCTTACTTGTTTCTTACAAAAACCGGTCGGCTGGGTATGATATGGACAAGCTGGATTGACGACATTTATGCTCAGGGAGTTGCTTATTCTCAAAGCGGCACTCTGGATGGCCCATGGAAACAGGAGAAAGAACTTATCACACCTCAGAATTTCGGGCATGGCATGATATTCACCACATTAGATGGAAAGACTCTGATGTCAGTGCACAGTCACAAATCTGTAAACGGCAGATATATCAGAATTCCTCATTTGTTTGAGTTGGATCTCACAGGTGATAAGCTGGTCGTTGGCAAAGAGATAATGCCTTAATTAGCTACAAGGTCTGTTTGAATTCCGGTGTGTGAATGTCCAGCTGATTTGCAGCGGGTTGACTAAACTACCCACCTGAAGATTTATTCAGCTTTCATTTCAACGGTTTCGACTTTATTATCAAGAATTTCTAGACATAGTTTTACGGAGTCACCGATGGCTGCGTCTATGTCATCCTCAGTAACACCCAGCTTATCCCGTATGATTGATTTGTCGATGAATAACTTAGCAGTCTGGATTTCTGCAAATTTGACCATTTCCAAACCTGATTCTATACCACGTTTTTTGTAATCTTTCATGATATTCAGGCTGTTAAGCTTAAACAAAAACTTTGGTATAGTTATAACTTTGCGTCCCTGAAGCCCCATATACTTATGAAATACCGAGAGCATTTCTTTCCATGTCATATTGTACCAGCCTACAGGATAGCAAGAACCTCCAACACCTTTTTCAATCGCTCCAGTTATTGCCTGAGCGACCTGATGAACAGTAACCATGGTAGTGCCGCCATCGGTAAATAATGTGAATCCTTTCATTTCCCTGATAATTTTGACAAGAAAAGCCCAGACAGGTTTTCGCCCCGGTTGTGTGCCAAAGATGTACGGAAGTTCAAGTATCATAACCTCAAGCCCATCGCGGTTGAAAGAAAGAGCGGTTTCTTCCTGCATTATACGGCTTCTTATATAGGGGTGATGCTCAGTGAGTTTCATTTCAGGCCATATTTTGGCAAAATGAGAAAAGTAAGATCCAAGTATTACTGCCTTTTTTATTCCGGCCTGCAGGCATAGTCCTAATAACCGTTTAATCGGGTCAACGTTATATTTAATATATTGGTTTATGACAGGCGCCTGAAATTCAACGCGTTCGTCCACGCCGGCGGCAAATACAAAGGCATCACAACCCGACAATTGACTTTTAAGCTCTTCGTCTGTCATTTCCATATAATTACCGAGCATGATTTCCATACCTGCCGGAGTGCATTTTTCATTAGGCAGAGGTGGTAATGCCACTGATTTTACCTGATGTCCTCTTTTGATAAACTCCTCAGCTGCAGCTGATCCCAATAATCCTGTGCCGCCTACTATAAATATCTTCATTTGATTTTGTTATTTGAGCCCAATTTAATAATGATTCCAGACCTGGGCAAAAAAAGGATTGTGTTTTGCTTCTTCATCATAATTCCATGGAGCCGGCAAACATTCAGGGCACCAGTGACCACCAAGTAAAATCAGAGTCGGACTGGCTTCAAACTTATGATTAAAAGCGCATTGCCAATCGAGTTTTGACTTCAGATCACCTTTCCCCATTGTTTTAGACAGACATTTTCCACCCCTGAAAACTGCTGCCTGTTTCATGTCCTGGATATCAAGCTCTGATTGAGATTTGGTTTCATCATAACCATGATTAAGTCTTTTTATTTCTTTTGAGGGATATTCCGGTTTTACCAAATGCCATGAAGGTATGTCCTGCCACTTTTCTTTTGATCCGAAAAATGCAGCTATTCTATTTAAGTCATTATTTATTAAGCTATTTAAAGTTCCTGATTTCTTTTTGGCAATAGGTTTAAATACTAAATTTCTCAATATCCCGGGCGAAACCATACCTGCAAGTCTGTAGAAAGCAGGGATATTGCGACTGAGGTTTTCAAAGAAATCTTTGATCGTGCCACTTCTGAAGTGAAGAATGTTTTCCAAATCATCCGAATCCTCAAACCATTGGCCATGAAAATTACGTGTTGCAAACCAATTGTGATCCGTTACTTTCCTGAAGTCTCCGATGCCTAATGCGCTAAAACTCATTTCAAGGAATTCGCTTACTGTTGTTCTGAAGTTTACTCCGCCCCCGATATTATAAACTTTGCACCAGAAATCTTCAGGAATATCGTCCCTGCAGATATTTGTAAGAAGCCTACCCGAATCCTTTGCAGTTACCCATTCGAAAACACCATTAAGCGGTTGATGAAAAATGATTGGATCAAGTTTTTTGACAATATCCGGATATAGCACTGCCGTCTGTCTTAGAGATACCCAGTATTTCAGACCTGATTCAATTACTTCTCGCTCAGCAAGAGTTTTTGAAACAGCATAAATATCATCAATGCTTATTTTTATCGGATCACCCGTTCGACCCCAATGCAATGGTGGATTTCTGTCACCTGTTTGAGCAACCGAACCGATATAGACCAGTTTAACTTCGTCAGGGTTTCTCAGTGATTTTATTGCTTTAATAATATTTCTTACAGCACCTACGTTTACTTTCATCGTTAGTCCGGGGTGGTAATCGGCTGCCGGCGAAACCATTCCTCCGACATGCAGGACGATATCAACAGATTCAACGGCTTGTTTGACAGCTTTGTAATCTGTCAGATCACCCCAAACGACTGATACGCAATCATCCTTAAGATACTTTGACAAAATTTTTTTATCCTTTGGGGTCGGCAATGCCAAAACGACTATGTCATATTTATCTTTTTCTGAAAGCAATTGTTTCAGTCCTTCGATTCCCATATTTCCGGTAGCTCCTGTAAGCAGCACTTTTTTCTTATCCATAATGAATCCCTGTTAAACGTATACCTGTAAAAATATCTTTTTCGATTAAGAATTTGGTTTGACTTTTTAAGATTGGACCGATAAAGGATTGCATAGATGGTTTAAATGTTATAAAATTTAATTGATAAGTTTGATAGATAATGAAATATCCAAAAAAAGTACGATAATGATTTAGATATTATCTCACTTATAAGTATTATACGTGTAAAAATAATTATATTTGTACGTGTATCGCTTTAATAAGAAAATCTATGAATACAAAACTTACACTTACTATTGAACAGGAAGTTATTGAAAAAGCTAAGAAGTATGCTGTTTCAAAGGGGCGGAGTTTGTCTGATATTATAGAAAATTATTTGAAAGTAATTACCAACGATGATCAATCCGATGATATTCAGCTGACTCCGATAGTGAAATCATTAAAGGGCTCTTTTAAAGCCCCGGCAACTATTAATTACAAGACAGAATTAGCAAAGAAATTGTCTGAAAAGTATTTATGAAATGAAAAAGATACTTATTGACACAGATGTTATTTTAGATTTTTTCTTTGATAGGAAACCTTTTTCTGATAATGCAGCAAAAGTATTGTCTTTGTGTGAATCCAATCAGATAAAAGGCTATTTGACTTCTGTTATAATAAGTAATGTGTATTATTTACTGAGGCAAAGAGCCAGTCATGAAAAAGTTATTGAAAAATTAGTTCAACTGATTTCAATTACTGAAATTCTGACAACAGACAAAGCTGTAATAGTTAAAGCATTAAACTCCGGCTTCAAAGACTTCGAAGATGCACTCCAAAGCTTTTCAGCTGAAGTTTCCTGTGAAATTGATATGATTGTAACCAGAAACATAAAAGACTATAAGTATAGTTCTTTGATCATAATTAGTCCTGATGACTTTATTAAGTCCTTTTCAATTTAAAAATTATTTTCAGGATGCATCAGGCATTTTGAAACCTTAATTTCGAAACAAATGAGATGAAAAATGCATAAGTTTTCACTGTCCTTATTGTATTATATTATATCAAAAATGTTCATTACTGTCAATATTGAATCATATACTTTAAGATTTCGGAATGTCGCTATTTAAGGTGCTAAACGAATACTATTTATTATATAATTTTGATTGTTTTCATAAATCTGATATCATCAAAATCTATAATAAGAACGAGTAATTTATGTTTAAAAGTAAGCTGGTAATTTTAGTTTGTGCAGTTATGTTTGTGTTTTCTGCAAATAATGCAACAGGTCAAAAAAGTAATTCAAAAAAGGTTCAGAAAGTAACAAAATACACCCATCGTCTGGCGGGTAATCCATATCTGCCATTGTGGGAACATTTACCTGACGGAGAGCCACGTGTTTTTGAAGATCCGGACAATCCCGGAAAGTTCCGTATTTATATCATCGGTTCTCACGATGTCAGAGTTAACAGCTATTGTGGTCCTGATATCAGGCAATGGTCTGCTCCAGTTGAGGATTTAACAAATTGGAGAGACGAAGGACCAATATTTACTTATCCTATTGAAGGACAATGGGATGTAATGTATGCTCCTGATTTGGTTGAAGTAAACAGAAAAGACGGCAAAAGAGAGTATTATTTGTTTCCACACAGTCGTGGTCGCTTCAGAGAAGCCATGGTAGCCAAAGGAAGTCGTCCTGATGGTCCGTTTACTCCTGTAAACCTTACTGAAGATGGCATTAAAACATTACCTGGAAGTATTTTTGGTTTCGACCCTTCTGTATTTGTCGAAAACATAACTGATCCAAAAGATCCTGATTATGGCATTGGTTTCAGAGCATATGGATTCTGGGGTTTTCAACGTTCATCTGCCGGTCAGCTTGATCAGAATACAATGTATTCACTCAGACCTGGTACACAGTCTATCGGCTATTTTATACCTGCCAGTTCAAGATACGGAGTTGTAAGAGATCCTCAGGGAACAACTTATCCTGCCGTTTATCCCGGTGAAGATTTGGGTACTTTCAACTTTTTTGAAGCCGCATCAATTCGTAAGATTGGTAACAAATATTTATGGGTTTACAGTGGTTATTCCGGACCTGAGTATGGTTTAGGCAGTACTAACTCTGCATTGCGTTACGCTTATGGTGATTCACCTATGGGGCCATGGAAAAGCGGTGGCGTTCTTGTTGATTCGCGCGCTGTGGTTCCTAACAAAGATGGCTCTGCTTTACAGACAACATATGCCGGTCATAATACACATGGTAGCGTTCAGTTGATTAACGACCAGTGGTATGTTTTCTATCACAGAGCGCCGAGAGGTTTCGGAAATGCACGTCAGGCTGTTGTAGCTCCTGTTACAATTAAATGGGATGAAAAGTCTGTAGCTGATGGTGGTAAAGTTGTAATAAGAGGATATGATCCATATTTGTCTGATAACATCTGGACTGCAAAAGATAGTCAGGGTAAAGAATATACCGGAGCTGAAGTTACTTCTGAAGGTTTCCATATATATGGTCTTGATCCTTATCAGTATTATTCGGCCGGTTATGCCTGTTATCTTTCCAACATGAACAGCCAGCAGGATTCATGGGATGTCTGGGATAACAATATGCCTGTAGCCGGTGTTAAAAATGGTAATATAATTGGTTATAAATATTTTGGTTTCGGTGGTCTTGATAAAGACAAAAAAGGCCTGAAAGCTTTTGAAGGAACCAAGCCTGGTAATAAAACTGCATTTAACCTGTTTTTGACTCCTAAAACCAATAAATCATTTAAAGTAAATGTTTGGCTTGATGGTCCATGGGACAATGAAACCTGGAAAGGAAAGAAGATTGGTGAAATTGTTGTGCCTGCGAATGCTGCTCAGGTAGTTACAAAATATACTATTGATGTTGCTGCTTTTGTTGATAAACTGGACCAAAAACATGCTATATATTTAGTGGCTGAAGGTGATGAAACCGAAAACCTGTTTGACTTAAGTGGTCTTGGTTTCAGCTCTGCAAAGAAAAAAATTGTCAGACCAGTTGCTCCTACTGTAAGTATAAAAGTAAATGGTCAGGCTATCGAAATGCCTTCGACACCTGTTCGTTCAACTAATGCAAATGGTATTATTGGTTATGATATTTATGAAGCCAAATACAAGGTACCTGCGGGTTCTGCTGCGATTCCATCGGTTTCAGCCACGGCCAGTAATCCTGCTGTAAAAATTGCTGTAACTCAGGCTGAATCAAATACCGGAAAAGCTGTAGTTAAATGCGATTATAATGGTGTTGTAAAAACATATAACGTAGTATTGACAGGGGAATAAATCCCAAAAATCAGTAAGGTCTTAATAAACGCCGGCTCCGGGAAGAATATGTTTCGGAGTTGGCGTTTTAAATTGATATTTTAATTTAAATATATTTAAATACTATTTGTTTTAATTCTTCAGCTTTAATCGGTTTAGTTAAATACCCGTCAAAAATTCCTTCATATTTAGCTCTTTCAAAATTTAGTGCGTAAGCAGATTGTGCAATTATCGGAATGTTAGAGTTAGAGGACTTAATTACCATCGCAGCAATATCACCAGTCATTACAGGCATTTTTATGTCCATAAGGATTAAATCTATATTTGGGTTTAATTTATATTTTTCTATGGCTTCTTTTCCATCTTTAGCATAAATTATTTTCAATCCATAATTACTCAGAAGTTCTTTTAAGTATAAGTAATTAAACTCTTCGTCTTCAGCTACTATTATGGATTTGAATTTACCGGATTGTTTAACCTGCGGATTTATATTTTCAATTTTGTTTACTGACTTATATGGAATAGTGAAATAAAAAGTTGAACCTTTTCCAAATTCTGATTCAACCCAGATCTTTCCATCAAGCAATTCAACAAAAGCTTTTGAAATAGCTAATCCTAAGCCTGTACCACTGTATAATTTATTAATAGATTTATCTGCCTGTCTGAATCTCTCAAATATTTTTGAGTGAAATTCAGGTTTTATTCCTATTCCACTGTCTTTGACATAAAACTTTAATTGATTGTCAAATAAGCTATAGCCGAATTCTACAGATCCTTCTTGCGTGAATTTTAAAGCGTTTGATAATAAATTGGATAATATCTGTGTGATTTTAGTTTTATCCGTGAATATCTCGGATTGTTCTTCTGTTAATTGTTGTTCAGTATTAATAGAAATACTTATTTTCTTTGTTTGGGGCTTAAATATCTCAAATAATTCGGTAAGAACCTTATTTATACAAACCTTTGAAATATTTAGTTTCTCTTGTTTGGTTTCAAGTGCAGAAATTGTAAGAATATCTGTTACAATTGAAATTAATTGATTACTACTATCTTGTATAATCTGAATAAAACTACGTCGTTTATCTTCAGGTAAGTCTGCATTATCAAGTAATCCTGCGAAACCAGAAATCGCATTCAGAGGGGTTCTGATTTCATGCGACATATTTTGTAAAAATGCGGTTTTTAATTTATCGCTTTCTTCTGCTCTTTCAAGAGCGCTGATAAGTCTTTGTTCGTATTCTTTTCTTTCAGTAAAATCTCTTATTACAGCGACATAAACATCTTTCTTATCCCAATATGTTTTATTTATTGAAACCTGAGCATTTATTTCCTTTTTAGTTCCGATCTGTAAAACAATCCATTCTGTAGTAAAACTTCCATTCTTAGACACATTTACCCAGATTTCCTTAAGCTTGCAATTATCATTTTTCTCAGATGAAATGTCGTAAATCGTATATTTTGAGATTTCTTCTGGCAGAATATTACATAAAATCAATGCCTGCATATTCATATTAATAATACGACCTTCAATATCATGAATAACTATGGCATCTGAAGTGCTGTTAAAAATGGTTTCAAAATTTGATTTTGAGGCTTCTAACTCCTCAATTTTTGATTGCAGTTCCGGATAATAACTTTTCTTAAAAGAATTTTCACCTAGGCCTATTATCTTATCTCTGTATTCATCCCAGTTATTTTCCATATTTACATTGCTGATGAATAAATAATTTCTAAATCTTTTTTGACCGGCGGAACAGGATTTGTGGCGTTACATGGATCTTTGATAGCCTTATTCGCCAAAATGGGAATTAAATCTGAACTAACTCCTTTTTGTCGCAGAGTGGCAGTAATACCAATTTGCTTATTGATTTCAATTAGTTTTAGCATAAGCTCCCTTTTTACTTCGGTAGCGGATAATTTATTGGTATTAATGTCGAAAACTTCTGAAATATAATAGTATTTTTCTTTCGCTGCATCAAAATTATAATCTACTACATGTGGTAATAGTATTGCATTACATTCACCATGGGCTAAATCGAGATAACCACCCAGACTATGCGCAAGAGAATGAACGCAACCAAGACTTGCATTTGAAAAAGCTAAACCTGCATAAAGACTTGCAAGCATAACTTTTCCCCTAAGCTGAATATTGTCTGGTTGTAATATTGAATTATTTAAATTGTTTTTTATTAAACGTATTGCTTCCAGTGAATACAGATCTGTAAACGGAGAGCTTGCATTGGATACGTAAGATTCAAAGGCATGAGACAGGGCATCCATACCTGTGCAAGCTGAAAGATAACTATCCATAGTGGTAAGGACAAGAGGGTCAATAAGAGCAACATCAGGAACAATGGCTTTACTTATAATAGCCATTTTGTATTTTTCATTAATATTATTTATGATTGCAAATTGTGACACATCAGCACCTGTACCGCTGGTTGTGGGTATGCAAATCAGTGGAGGGATAGGATGTATAATTCTGTCTACACCTTCGAAATTATTAATATGGCTATTGTTTGTCGAAACAATTCCTATTCCCTTCGCGCAATCTAAAACACTACCTCCTCCTATTGCAAGAATCAGATTGCAGTTATTCTGTAAATATATCTGTGTACCTCTCATTACCTGAAAATCGCGTGGATTTGGTACTATATCTGAAAATGTTACAAAATCAATGCCAACTGAATTTAAAACATCTGTAATTTCGATAATCCATTTGGTATTTAAAAGACCATCATCGGTTACCAGTAATATTTTCTTTCCTCCAAGCTTCTGGCAATATTGTCCTACCATTAAACGAGCATCAATCCCAAAAATAAATTCAGGAGCAACAAATTTTCTTATCGCTAGTTTAACCTCCGGATTGTAACTTTCCATTTTATTAATTGATTTAATTCTAATGTCTGTAATCTTCTAATATATTATATAACAAAAAAAAATGACTTTTGATTTTTAGCTTATTCTTATCTGCCGGCTTTTGCGTGGATTTGTGTAATGCTTAGTTTGAGGACTTCCATTTTATTTTGAAAGTAACTGTCTGATTTCAGGATTTTTTCTTTAATAATGTCCGGTTTGGTTTCGAGATGATTGAGCAAGACACTCATAGCAAGTTTTTTTTCAGTGAGGTCAGTGACAATTTCCATTTTGCCCCAAAAAACAACTGAGCGGTAGTTATGCCCGCATTCATCAATAACATATCCACCATCTTCAATAATTGTAGCACAAACTAAAGGATTGGCCTTAATAAAGTCAAGTTTGAGACCTTGACGGGCACAATGAAAATACAGAACATCCTTTGCATAATCAAAGCCATAACTTAGCGTAACAACGTAGGGCTCATTATTACGGCACATAGAAATGGTTGTAAACTTACCATTTTTGATGATACTTTTAATTTCATTTATATCAGTAATCTCCCTGTTGGGTCTGTTGTTTATATGGTATGTTTGCATGGTATTATGAATAAAAAAGATTGTCTGTTATAGACTTTAATATGAGTTGTAAATTTAATATAAATTTCGGATTGTACAGCCTCTTTGTATATTTACAGTTGCAAAGTTGACTCAAATGGAGGAGGTTTACCGCAAAATAATTCACGTCGATATGGATGCATTTTTTGCCGCAGTCGAGGAGCGTGATCATCCTGAATACAGGGGGAAACCACTGGCTGTAGGCAGTCCTCAACCACGAAGTGTTATTGCGACGGCAAATTATGAAGCACGAAAGTATGGAGTACATTCGGCACTGTCCTCAAGACAGGCTCAGAAACTTTGTCCGAAGCTGATTTTTGCATATCCGCGATTTGATGTTTATAAATCAGTGTCAAAAGAAATCAGAGCAATTTTTCATGAATACACTGATTTGGTTGAACCCTTGTCACTGGACGAGGCATTTCTTGATGTAACTGAAAATAAGGCCGGACAACCTTTGGCTAAGATAATCGCTCTTGATATAAAGCAAAAGATTAAAGAAAGGCTCAATCTTACTGCTTCCGCAGGAGTTTCATACAATAAGTTTCTTGCAAAAGTAGCATCGGATATGAAAAAACCTGATGGTCTGACTGTGATACATCCTTCACGTGCACTTGAAATTATTGCAGGTCTGCCTGTTGAGGCTTTTTGGGGTGTAGGCAAAGTGACAGCTGAACATATGCATGAACTGGGATTGCATACAGGAAAGGATCTTCAGTCAGCTGATGAAAATTATTTAATACAACATTTTGGAAAGGCCGGAAAAATGTTTGCTGAGTTTGCCATGGGTATAGATGAAAGACCTGTCGAAACCACTCATGAAAGACTTTCGGTGGGTTGTGAGAGGACTTTTGATCTGGATATTTTTAATAAGGAGGAAATTGAACAGGAACTTATCCCGATTGCAAATGATCTGGAAAGACGTATAGAAAAGGCTTCATTTCAGGCATATACATTGGTACTTAAAATTAAGCGTGATGATTTTAAACAGTTTACCAGAAGTATTACTGTTGAAGTACCTGTAAGATATACTGATGATATAATTCCATTAGCCTATAAATTACTTGAAAACTTTGACACTGAGGGGCATGGTGTTCGTCTGCTCGGTTTGTCTGTGACCAAACCTCAGCCTAAGGAAATGTCAGTTCTTATGGATACACAGCTTGAAATCCCTTACGGTTTCGAAAAAGACTGTTATTAAAGTCCAACCAAAGCCTGACAGATGTAGAAATCAATTGAGGATCATCAATTGCCAGGTATTGATTATCTTTGCGCCCTGAAAATTTCATTAACGATGATCAAAGGTTCATTTTATATTTTACTGTTCTATTTCCTTGGCTCTCTGATAAGTTTGCTGATAAAAGGTTTTATTCCCGGCAGCGTCATAGGCATGATTCTACTTTTCCTGAGCTTATTTTTTAAACTGATAAATCCTGAAAACGTCAGGGTTGCAGCCACGGCAATAACTAAAAATATGGCTGTATTCTTTATTCCTGCTGCTGTAGGTCTGATGGCGTACGGAGAGTTGCTTTCTCACAATTTTATCGGGATTTTTCTGGCGATAGCAATAAGCACAATCCTTACCATGGTTTCAGTAGCATTGATTCAGGAGAATCTGGAGAAACGACGCAGCAATAATAGAAAATTGTCATGATCACTGCGAATATTTTACCGGATTCAGCTATGTCAGTCAATATTAGTAAGCTTTTCACAGGAGAAGTTTTCATGCTTGCTTTGGTGATGGGAGTATATCTTTTTGGTATATTTCTTTACAAAAAAACAAAGATCACTCTTTTACAGCCCCTGTTGACATCAATAGTTATACTGATACCGTTTCTCAAGATTACCGGGATCAGTTATGATCAGTTTTATCAGCAAACACGATTTCTGAGCTTTATGCTTGGTCCTTCAGTCGTAGCTTTAGGTTATGTGTTGTATGAACAAATCGGGCACATCAAAGGAAATGTTATATCAATACTTAGTGCCGTGTTTGTCGGAAGTATTGTAGGAATTGTTAGTGTAATTGTAATCGCGAAGCTATTTGGAGTTGATATTTCTGTAATTAATTCATTGGCTCCAAAGTCTGTAACTACTCCGATTGCAATAAGTCTGGCTGAAAAAAATGGTGGAATACCGGCACTTGCAGCTGTATTTGTAGTTATTTGCGGTATATTTGGTGGAGTAGTCGGCCCTATTGTATTGAGGGCTATCGGGATTAAAAGCAAAGTTGCAAAAGGTCTTGCCATGGGTTCAGCTTCTCACGCTATGGGCACAGCAAGGGCTCTTGAAATGGGTGCAGTTGAAGGTGCCATAAGTGGTCTTGCTATTGGCATAATGGGTGTAATGACCGCGGTTATGATTCCTTTGGTTGAAAGCCTTTTTAAATAAATTCTTTCGTTTAAGGAAGTATGGTACATCGCATGTAAAAACTATAATTGCTCCGGAAGCTTAGTTTAAGCATGCTCGTTTCATTTTGGTTTTTTTGTATTATTTTTGGGTAAACTTAATTTGTTTTGATAAAGTAAATTTGAACCCTGATCTGAGTATTTATGCCATATCCGATTGAAAAGAAACTTGTGATAGGTATTTCCTCGAGTGCTTTGTTTGATTTGTCGGAATCAGACAAGGTCTTTCGTGAAAATGGTGAAGATGAGTACCGTAAATTTCAGGAATCACATATAGATGATATTCTGGAAAAAGGGGTGGCGTTTCCTTTTATCAGACGGTTTCTCAATCTTAATAATCATTTCCCTGAGCTTGAACCTGTCGAAGTAGTTCTTCTTTCAAGAAATAGTCCTGAAACCGGTCTGAGAGTATTCAGATCAATTCAGCACTATGGTTTGAATATAACCAGAGCCGCTTTTTTCTCCGGTAAATCTCCTTTTATTTATAACGATGCATTTAATCTGAGTCTGTTTCTTTCTGCCAACAAGGATGATGTCAGTAATGCTCTCAATTCAGGGTTTCCGGCCGGATTGGTACTGGATACAAAGATTGAGGATGACGCTGATGATAATGAGCTGAGGCTTGCTTTTGACTTTGACGGTGTTATTGTGGATGATGAAGCCGAAAAAGTATATAAACAAACCGGTAGTCTTGACGCTTTTCAACAGTCTGAGGTCCTCAAAAAAATGCAACCTATGCAAGGAGGCCCTTTGTCAGCCCTGTTTCAGCGAATATCATTTTTTCAGAAGCTTGAAACCGAAAGGAAGAAAACTGAGCCGGCTTACTCACGGATGCTTAAAATTGCAATAGTTACAGCCAGAAATGCTCCGGCTCATGAACGTATGGTCAATACCCTGAAAAGTTGGGATATTTCAGTTGATGAGGCTTTTTTCATGGGGGGCATCGATAAAAAGAGAGTACTTGAAGTGATGAAACCGCATATTTATTTTGATGATCAGAAAGTACATCTTAGCCAGATTGACAATATCCCGATGGTTCATATACCTTTTGGTGCAGGAGGGGTTTCAGGCTGATGATGTTAAGCTGGTTGTCAGACCAGAATGTTTTTAAAAGACGTTGATTCTATTTTATTGCCAAAAATATTAAAAGAAATACCTGAAAACTCAAATGAAAAGCCACACATTTTTAAATAAAACCGTAGTCCTTTTATTTTTGACCCTGACTTTTTATTGCTGCAATAATCGGCAAATCCCTGAAGAAGAAATCCCTGAAGATAAAATTCCTGAGATTTACACAGGTTTGGTTTCGGGTATTACGAAGACCACAGCCAATGTTGAGGCTTTTGTTTGTCCCAATAGTTCTGATGCCGTAGTGTATATAAGCTATTGTCCTGCAGCTCAAAATGTTTGGAGGGCGGATACGCTTAAGCAAAAGCTGAGTGGATCGGAGCTGGTAGGAGTGACATTTGAATTAACTGATTTGATTTACAATACTAAATACAAATACAAGCTTACAGCTAAAAATAAGATTGGAGAAGTCACCTCGGCTGAAGGCGATTTTCAGACAGTAAATTTCCATTTACCTGAAGTTAAAGCAATTTCTGCATATGAGGTTAGTGTCAATTCAGGCATTTCGACTGTTAAAATACTCCCTGCATCAGACGATAAAGTAACTACTGTTAAAGCCGAATGTGCCGCTATACCCGAAAATATCTGGAAAATAGTTAAGCCCGAAGAAGTCTTTAATACTACGGATACCATTAGGCTGTCAATCAAATTGAATGACCTGAGTTCTGATACTAAATATATAGTTCGATGGATTGTTTCAAACAAAGGGGGTAAAGATACTTGTCAGACTGATACGTTTGAAACTTATGCAATGACAGATTATGATGGTAATCTTTATCATGCTGAAACCTATGATGGAATAACCTGGCTTGTCGAAAATTTCAGGGGTACTCACTTTTTCAATGGAGATCCTATACCAAATGTGTCTGACGGTAATGCCTGGGGAAAACTAACATCAGGAGCTTTCTGCTGGTATGATAACAAACCTGAAACAGGTAAAATCTATGGAGGTTTATATAACTGGTGGGTGGCAAATGATGGCAGGGAGTTAATCAGAGGTTTCAGAACTGCAACTAATCGCGATTTTGATACTCTTTGCCTGAAACAGGGGAAGGGGCTGATTATGCAGGCAGGACCTGCTCTTATGGAAACCGGAAATGCCCACTGGAAAATGAAACCAAATCCCGCGACTAATGCTTCCGGTTTCACCGCTTTGCCTAATGGATTAAGATCCGGTCAGGCCATAAATGTAATTCCTGCAGGTGAGTTTTCAGAAATCGGGACTTCAGCAAACTTCTGGACAAGCACGGTCAGCAAAAAGGATGGCTGCGGATTACTTTGGAAAATCGATGACAAGACTTTAATCTATCCGATAGATTATTACAAAAACTTCGGTCTAGGCATCAGGCTTGTAAAAAATGACAATTAATAAGCTGTGATAAAATATCAGGCTTGTTATAGTGAACTGTTAATGCCCCATGGGTAGTTTTTTCTGACAACTGAAAATCTGCCGTTTGTCTCTTTTGTCAAGTCTATTGTAAATTTGATTGCAGGCATTTTTGTGCTTTTGACGTAGGGCTCATCGTAACTAATCTCGTAAACAGATTTTTTGATGCCTTTAATCTCAACATAAAGGTCAAACAGGCAGTTACAATTGCAAATAGCCTCCTTCTCACATTCCTGGATGGTTATATTATTATCTTCTGAAGATATATTACACCAAAGACTATCAGGGCAGCAGTTGAAACCTGCATTTTCATGAGTCAGATATAATATGCCTTTTGTGGCATCATAACTGTATTTGATACGTGATAATGTGTCTGGTAAAGGCTGTTCGCTGACCCTTAAAGCAGATGCGACAACATTTGATTTACAAGCTGAGTGTGAAACCAGTGACCCTGTAATCTCAGTGGATTCGATTTCTTTGTCGCATCCGTTTACAGAAAGAAATATAACGGCAATTATAACCAGAAAACCGGCTTTTTTCATGATAGTGTAATTTCTGTTATAGATGCAAAGCAATAGCTAAATGCTACATTCTCAGAGGCTAGTATTTAAAATCTATCACCAGCAATTCTGAGCGGCTCCCGATACGGTATTGTGGTCCCCAGATGCCAAGACCAGATGAGACATAAAAGTGAGTGCTTCCCTTCTTTTTATAACCGTGGGCAAGCTCAAAAATCATTTTTGTAATCAGGTTCGCAGGGAAAAACTGTCCGAAGTGAGTATGCCCTGAAACCTGTAAATCAACATTGTTACGCAGAGCGTCATTTAAGTCAGTAGGCTGATGATCGAGCAATATTTTAGTGTGCATTATATCAAGACCTTCCATCAGCTCATTAAGTGGTTTCCTCTCCTTATTGCTGTAATCCTCCCTTCCGATGATGTACAGACCGCTGTCTGCCAGACAAACAGAATCATTCAGGACCTTGATGCCTGCCATTTCGTAATACGCTTTAATTTCATCCTTCTTGCCGGAATAATATTCATGATTACCAAAAGAAAGATAAACGCCCATAGGAGCTTTAAGTTTTGAAAGCTCTTCCTCCATATTTTGCTCCATAACCGGTCCTATCGATCTGTCGGTGATATCTCCGGGTAATAATATCATATCAGGGTGAGTACTGTTTATCAAATCGACATATTCAGCAAGTTTATTTTTGTCTATGCTTACTCCCATATGGATGTCACTTGCTACAGCTATAGTAATTCTTTTGCCCTGTTCAGGTTTATCTGAGGTTATATCAAGCCTGACAATCTCCGGATTATTAAATTTATAATTGCCTATCACCATGACAATCAATATTGAAACCAGGCTGATTGCCGCAAACCACTTTCTGAAAGTAAGTAGCTCCTGAGGGGAATATTTCAATGCTTTACCTGCAAAACTGATGATATCAACCACAAAGTTTGAAATCATCATGTAGATTACAAGTAAGAAAAATGAGTATCCTATGAATGTCAGTATTTTTGCTGCTCCGGGACTAATAATACTTTCAAGAAAAATACCCGAAAACATGGCAAGGCTAAGGGTGATATATAAAATCGTAAAAACTGTTCTGATTTGACCTTTTGCAGGTAAAAGCAACCATCCTCTGTGGAAAGTATCCCAAAGGAGATAAACCAACAATAAAAAGAAAACGACAAAAAAGAGAATTTTCATCAAGCTATTAAAAATTGACACCTTATTCAGATTTAAAAATCAATGGTTTCCGTAACAGTCTGCACAGAAACCATTGACATTTAATGAAATTCGTTCATCTCGAATGAATGTAAAAAGCCACTCGAGGCCGGGAGTTTCAATTAAGTTTTTTATCAAGATTTTCCTTTAGCGCCTGCAGGAATTCTTCAGTGCTAAGGTAGTGTTTTCTTTCAATTTTTTCACCATATATCAATATAGCCAGGTCTTTTGTCATCTTCCCGCTTTCAACGGTTTCGACGCAAACAGATTCGAGTTTATGACAAAAATCTATCAAAGCTTCATTGCCGTCCAGTTTGCCTCTGTGCATCAGACCCCTTGTCCATGCAAATATGGATGCAATCGGATTTGTGGATGTTTCCTGGCCTTTTTGATGTTGTCTGTAATGCCTTGTGACAGTGCCGTGGGCAGCTTCGGCTTCAACAGTCCTGCCATCGGGAGTAACCAAAACTGAAGACATTAGTCCCAATGAGCCGAAACCCTGGGCGATTGAGTCAGATTGAACATCTCCGTCATAGTTTTTACATGCCCAGACGAATCCACCATCCCATTTCATGGCAGATGCTACCATGTCATCGATTAACCTGTGTTCGTAAGTGATGCCGGCTTCGATGAACTTTTCTTTGAATTCGTTGTCATATACTTCCTGAAAAATATCCTTAAATCTCCCGTCATAATACTTCAGGATGGTGTTTTTGGTTGAAAAATACAAAGGCCATTTCTTATCCAGAGCCACCTGAAAAGATGACCTGGCGAAACCATAAAT
>CAZCPI010000028.1:0-21146 GCA_964500535.1 uncultured Bacteroidales bacterium | reverse complement strand
GGACCCAAAAACAATTGCAAACCAACAGACTGATCTTTGCTGTCAAAACTGACGGTAGAAGTCATATTGAAGTTTTTAAGGTACGGACCTTCTTTTAATACATTAGAAGATAATTCATTAGCAGAAAAATCCTTATCGGCTATAACTATACAGGCAAAAAACTGATCCTTAAATGAAACCCATTTGACAGGATTGGCTATACTTTTGCTGTCATCTTTGTTTTCGTTTAATTTTTCCACATCATCACCCGGGAACTTGTAGTTCATACCTGAATATCTTTCTTCAAACTTTCTGCCCTTTTCCTGTTGGGGCATTTTCATTGAAAAATTAAAATCCAAAGAATTGGTATTCGAGGAAATTGCATTAAAAAGATTATTCCCTTTAAGTTCAAAATGAAGTCTGTAATCATTTTCCTTTAAAGTGTAAATATAATCAAGCCAGGTATCATCAGAAACTGTAAGTCTGTAAACAAATTTCAGAGGGTCTCCGGTTGGAACAGAAGTGAAATAAAGATCTTTAGTGTTTATTAGTCTGTTATCTTTAGTAAAGAATGAGAAATCAAAAGTTGACTCTTTTTCGTGCAAAATGATTAGAGGCAGGGAATCACCAGTCACATAATTTTTCAATTTTACCGACGCTATTCTACCTCCTTTTGAAGCCATCTTAAGCTCCATAAGATTATTGCTGATTGTTGAATATTGATTATCTCCCTTTACAAATTTGGCGAAAGAACCATATTTATTGTTGTTGACTGAATCAACAGATAAAGAATCCATCTTAACAGCAGAAGTTTCAGCCACAGCATTATTTTGTCTTTGTGATTCAACCAGAGCTATTGAATCCTGTTTCATCTGCTGCAATCTGGCAGCCTCCATTTGCTCCTTGTTAGGTTTGTTCAACCAACTGAAACCAATAATTATCAGTAAAATAAGTAAGAATCCGGTAATGGTATTTTTGTCCATTTTTTTATTATTGAAACTGGTTAGGTAAATTTTTACTTTTCAGAGCAGGCTCTTATGAAATCAACGAATAAAGGATTAGGTTTTAAAACAGTACTATTATACTCCGGGTGAAATTGACATCCAATATACCATTTGAGTTCCGGAATTTCAATTACCTCAACCAATTTCGTGTCAGGATTAATGCCTACAAATTTCATGCCAGCTTTTTCAAACTCCTTTTTAAAATGATCATTAAACTCAAATCTGTGACGATGTCTTTCCTGTATTAACTCATTACCATATGCTTTAAAAACATTAGATGATTTGTCCAGTCTGCATTCATAATTACCTAATCTCATCGTGCCACCATAATCAGTAATGTTTTTCTGATCTTCCATAATATCAACTACATTATGTTTGGTGTTAGGATCAAGCTCGGTGGAATTGGCATCTTTGTATCCAAGTATATTTCTTGCAAACTCTATAATCATGCATTGCATGCCCAGGCATATACCAAATGTTGGCACATTATGTTCTCTTGCATATTTGAGAGCAATGAATTTCCCTTCTATACCACGGTTTCCAAATCCCGGAGCAACAATGATGCCGTCCATAGATGACAGCTTTTCCTCAACATCAAGTTCAGTTAAATTCTGAGAATGAATAAATTCAAGTTTTAGTTTTTTGTCATTATAAACGGACGCCTGATATAATGATTCACAAATAGACTTGTATGCATCGGGCAATTCAGCGTATTTTCCAACAAGCGCAATATGAACCTCCTGAGTAGCATTTTTCATTTTTTTGATAAATTCTATCCATGGTTCAAGATTAGCAGGAGTATCCAGGGGAAGATTGAATTTTTCAAGAATTATATTATCAAGTCCTTCTTTTTGAATATTTAAAGGAACTTCATAAATGGATGGAGCATCGATACATTCAATTACGGCTTCTTCAGGGACATTACAAAATAACGCAACTTTCTTTTTTATGGAAGTACTCAAAGAATGTTCTGTTCTTAGCACCAGGGCATCAGGCTGCACACCAAGTTCCTGAAGCATCTTTACTGAATGTTGTACTGGTTTTGTTTTTAATTCACCGGTTGCCGAAAGAAAAGGTACATAAGCAAGGTGAATGCAAAAACATTGTTTTCCCATTTCCCATTTCAATTGGCGGACACTTTCAATAAAAGGCAATGATTCAATATCTCCAACAGTTCCTCCAATCTCGGTAATAATAAAATCATACTGATTTTTCATTGAAAGCGCCTTTATACTTCTTTTAATCTCATCTGTAATATGAGGAATGACCTGTACGGTTTTACCAAGATAATCACCACGTCTTTCTTTTGAAATTACATTCTGATATATTCTACCTGTAGTTATGTTGTTAGCTCTGGTAGTTGGAACATTCAGAAATCTTTCATAATGCCCAAGATCCAGATCTGCTTCATGACCGTCACTGCATACGAAACATTCTCCATGTTCATAAGGATTCAATGTTCCCGGATCGATATTTATATATGGGTCAAATTTTTGAATAGTCACCCTATATCCTCTGGATTGAAGAAGTTTGCCTATTGAAGAGGATAAAATACCTTTACCAAGAGATGAAACCACACCTCCTGTGACAAAAATATATTTAGTGTCGGCCACTTTTATAAAAATTTAATATTTATTATTGAAAAATAGTTTTTCAGTGTACCCAAAGCCGCAAAAGTACGAAAAAGTTTCAGAAATATTCTCTTACCTTTGCATATAAAATAGATAGTGATGAAATATTCAAGATGTATATTTGTTTTGACTGCAATGCTTTTTCTAAGCAGAATGATTTCTGCTGCAGATACTCTGAAATATAAGTCGGAATCAAAGATATTTTCTGAAAAATCAGAGGATTTGCCTGAATATATTGATGATAATCCGTTATTAACCAGGATTATGAATTATGATATAATGTTATATAAGGTTGTTCCACAACCTCCGCGTCAATTCAGCAATGATTCTGTTTTTCGTGAGATGAACCCTTTATTTATGCCATTGGTTTTTGGAAATTACAAACCTGTTTTTAATTTAAAACCCATAATTGTAAAAAATATTGATGATAAACTGAAAACTGAGTATGTTGATTCATTATTATCTGTCTTAAGAAAAGAGAAGTTTATCGTAGATCTGGACAAGAAAATACTTATTCGTGCTGAAAATGAAAATTTAGATAAAATCGTTTATGATTATACTAAATTACCAAAACCTGAAAGACTGATATATCAGCTTAGTGTCAGTAAACCTAGAATTGTAGAAAATAAAATTAATGCTGAACCCTCCAGGCTAAGCACTTCAAAGAATTTGCCAACTATTGGTTTCATGCCATGGACTTCTAAAGGTAATTCAAAATTACAGTTATCTCAGACCTATATTTCACCAAACTGGTCAAAAGGTGGAGAAAGTAATACGGCCGGATTGGCATCTTTTTATTATGAGCTTAATTATAACGATCTGAAAAATGTAAGGTTTACCAACAATTTTGAAGTTAAAGTTGGTCTGAATACTGTTAATTCCGATTCATTAAGAGATTTCAATATAAGTACTGACCAGATACGGTTTGTTAGTAATCTTGGTGTAAAGATGTATAATAACTGGTATTATTCTTTGTCCGGTGAATTCTTATCTCAATCTTTAAAAAATTACAAGAAAAATACGATGGTGCTGAAATCATCTTTTTTATCTCCTGCAAAACTTTTTATCAGTTTAGGTGTTGACTACAAGAAGTCGGATAAGAAACTCGGATATGATTTTTCAATGGTTTTAAGCCCTTTAACATATAAAATGAACTATTTGCTTGATAATGTTAATCTCAATCCTGCTTCCTGGGGTATAGAAGCCGGTAAGCATTTCGGGCATGAGCTCGGATCAAAGGTTTCAGCTAATATGAACTGGAAGTTGACTGATAAAGTGTTTTGGAGATCAAAATTATACTATTTTACGGATTATAAATACCAGGATTCAGAATGGGAGAATACACTGGATATTGGCATTAACAACTATTTTGCTACACAAATTTTTGTTTTAACTAAACTTGATGACAGATTAAAAAGAAATCCCGGTGAACCATTGTTGCAAATGCAGGAATTGTTTAGTTTTGGTCTGACATATAGGTGGTAAAAAAATATTATAAAATGAAGGAAATGATTTTAGTTACCGGAGGAACCGGTTATATTGGTTCTCATACCGCTGTTGAACTTGTAAATGCAGGATATGATGTAGTAATAGTTGATAACTTATCAAACTCGAATGCAGATGTGATTTACGGTATTGAAAAAATAATCGGAAAAAAATTACCTCTTGAAGTTTGTGACTGTTGCGATTATGATGCAATGAAAAAGGTATTTCAGAAATATCAAAACATAAGTTCTGCTATTCATTTTGCTGCAAACAAAGCAGTTGGTGAATCAGTTAAAAAACCCCTGATGTATTATCAGAATAATATTGGTTCGCTGATTACAATGTTAAAGCTGATGAGCGAATTTAATTGTAAAGGATTCGTTTTTTCTTCATCCTGTACTGTTTACGGACAACCTAAAGTCTTGCCTGTCACTGAAGATGCTCCTGTTCAACCTGCAATGTCTCCTTATGGAAATACAAAACAAATATGTGAGGAAATTATCAATGATACCGTTTCTGCAGGTACACCTTTTAAATCTATACTTTTGAGATATTTTAATCCTATCGGTGCTCATCCATCGGCCGAAATAGGAGAGTTGCCACTGGGTGTTCCTCAAAATCTTGTCCCTTTTGTTACTCAGACTGCTGCAGGAATCAGACAAAAACTCAGCGTTTTTGGAAATGATTACAACACTCCTGATGGATCATGTATCCGGGATTATATTAATGTCGTGGACTTGGCAAAAGCTCATGTTGTAGCTTTAGACAGAATGATTCAGGGCAAGTCATTAAAGAATGTAGAAACATTTAATATTGGCACCGGGTTGGGTCTTTCAGTTCTTGATATTGTAAATACTTTTGAAAAAGTAAATAACGTAAAACTTAATTATGAAATTGTTGGCAGGAGGGATGGAGATATAGAACAGATTTGGGCTGATCCAAAAATTGCTAATGAAGTATTAGGCTGGAAAGCAGAAAAAACAGTCGAAGAAACTTTATCTTCTGCATGGAAATGGCAGCAGAAGCTAATGGAAAAAAAATAACTTTTATAAATATTCTTTTGAAAGCTCCGTAAATCCGGAGCTTTTTTTATATTCCTCAATGAACTTGTTTATGCTGACGAGCAGTTCATAGTTGTCTTTTTTTACTCCCCAGGCTATAAATTGATTGAAGCCTAAAGCAGTGTAAATATCAATATTCTTAAATTTATCCAGATATCTTTTTGCAATTTTTTCATCACATGCTGCATATTCTATAAGGCCTTTCGAAACGAAATTTATTAATTGTTCGTTTCCTGTGAGTGACAATTCCCGAATATTAATTGAATCACCGGTTTCAGAAGAAAGATTATGCAATCTGGTTATAAAGGGCGAACTTTTTAATACATTTAGAGGATTATTGAATAATTTAAGATGATCAAGTGCAATATTATTTTTGATAGTATCTTTTTTTTGAACCAGAATCAGACGACTTTTATAAATAGGAAAGGAAAAATCCATCTTTGACTTTAAGCTCGATGTAACAGGTATTGCACCGGTTATTATATCACATTTACCTGAAACAAGCATTTTTAATCTTTCAGAGAAATTATTTTCCCTGATATAAGTAAGTTTCACTCCAAGATAATCAGCAAATGATTTAGCCAAAGAATAGTGAAAGCCCTTAATATTGCCCTTTTCAGTATAAAAGCTGAAATCATCAGCTTCACCACATACAATAATTGAACCTGATTTATTTATTTCTTCTATTTGATTATCAACTGACTTACTATTTCTGAAACCAACCATTACAGAAAATGTTGCCCAAAAAAAGAAAAATATCAGTAAAAGGGCAAAGACAATTTTTTTTCCTTCATCAATCATAAAAGTTCCATGATAATCCGCCTTTAATTACAGTCGGATTTAAAGGATAATGTGGGATGGAAAAATAGTTAGGATCTACAAACAGACGACTTGCATGTGAATATGTAATAAAAAATCTCATCCTTTTAAGGTGGAAATTTGCGTACAGATTCATGAAAGGATAATTCCCGACTTTCACATTTTGCTGAGTATAGAATTGCCCTGTTGCAGGCATATAGGAATTTGCATAATATGATGTAAAATATCTGCAGTCAACTCCAATCATCGTTGTTAATACCTTGCTTAACATAGTTTTAGCATAAAGATTTGAGTAGATTGTAAGTTGTGGCAAGGGCAATCTTGTCATATCACTTGAGAGTTGATATACAATATCATTGTCCCAATTTAAGGCACCTAACTGAAGATGTTGTTTCCAGTTAGCAGACAAAACCTGAATATTTCCGATAAATTGTTCTGGAAGTGCACTATTGTTGAAATAAACATAGTTGGTAAGGTTTTCTACAGTAGCCATAAACCTGAAACCAAAATCAGGTATATTTAAAGAACCCCCGACTTTAGTGAAATATTGGTTGCTTAATTCATTATCCCATTTGAAATGGTTTGAATAATAATGCTCTAAAAAATAATCAGGTTGAAGGTTTTTTATATGTCCGAATGCATTAAGCAACACATCTTTCTTTAACAATTTAAAAGATGAGTTGATATTTCCTGAAAGTTCAAAATCACCTATGTCAACTCCGGCAATGCATAATCTTGCCAATGCATTATAAGTCAAAGCGCTTCCCTGTTGTTTGGATAATTCTGCCCCTGCCCAAAACAGATTCTTATTGTAAGAACTCATCTTGCTGAAAATATTGTTAGTATCTTTTTCTAAAGCATCAGGTGAGTAGAATGAATATTTTTTAAAATCATGTTCGATAAATCCGGTCAATCCCATTTTTACCCAATCATGAAATCCTTCTCTCATAGAGATCCCTATAGTATTTCTGATGTTGATAAATGAACAGGTATCTGCAGTAAAACCATTACTGATGTAAGCAGAATCATAGAATTTTCTGTTTACAGACTCTGAAGTGTAGTTTTTTTGGTTTCTGTCTATATAAAGAGTATGAATTATACTTGTAACAGGCACAAATTCAGTTAAAAGTGTATCGTTCTTATTTTGTCTTTCGAATCCGATATGGTATTTGTGGTTGAAAAAGAAGTTTTGGTTTCTGAGTAAACTGCTCGCATCATCAAGATTGGTAGGAATATTCATACTTTCATATTCCTTCAAACCACCACTCATCTGTAAAGGCTGAGTTATATATTTGTCATCAGTAATACCTCCGTTTTCCTGATTTTCTATATAATTAAATGCAAGTTTCCAGAATGCCTCATATCTGGGACTCTGATAGTTTCCAAAAATATTGGCCAGCTTTTCTCTGTTTGCATTATGAAAATATAATCCTCTCGAATAGAGTATTTCATAATCAGCTCCTATATTAAGATATTTATTGATGTTGCCTGTAAAAGCAAATTTAAAATCTTCTTCCTGGGTTTTCTCATCCCCGAATGTGGTAAGATATTTCAGATTTGAATATGATTTTGTTGTATTAATAAAAACGAACTCTGAAGGAAAAGTTACCCATTGTTCGTATGGTTTCATAAACAGAAAAGAGCTTTTTTCTGTTCTGTCATTGAAAATTTTAGACTGAAAGGGAGATCCTATATTACCAAGATGACTGGCTTCAATAGTATTGTTCCTGTAAGGGAACGTGTTGTTTTGAAAATTTAAAATAGTCGTGTCAAAATCAACAGTTTGTTTTGTCCCCAGGTATTCGTCAAGTATGCAGGATCTTATTCTTAAAGTATCAATTTTCCCGTCAGCCGTCTTTTTTACATTATTATTGCTGCTGCCAGGCGCTTCCATTCCGGCTGTTCTGCCTGCATTTGGCTCAAAATCCATACCGCCAGTTCTATCAGGTGCAGTCCTGATTTGAGATGCAGCTGAAATACACTTTAATAAAACAATTAAAAGCAGTAAATATTTAAACCGGACATGCATATTTCTACGTAATTAAAGTTGCAAAGATACTATTTTGAAAAAAATAAAGGTTTAAGCTTTACAAAAAGTAACAAAGTTTAATGTTATGCGATTTGAACAGTCCTCAATGTTTAAATTTTTAAAGTCATTTTTTCTTATTTTTGTATGAGAAAACCTGAAGATATGGATCCTCAAAAAGAAATAAATGACTTAAGAATTATTCTGAATAAGGCTAATCATGATTATTATGTTTTGTCATCTCCGACAATGTCTGACCTGGATTTTGATGAATTGCTGAAGAAGCTTCAGGATCTGGAAGATGCATATCCTGAGTTTAAAGATCCAAACTCGCCTACACAAAGAGTAGGTAATGATATTAACACTGGTTTTATTCAGGAAAATCACAAATATCCGATGTTGTCGCTTGGAAATACTTATTCGCCCGGAGAGGTTGCTGATTTTTATAAAAGAGTTTTAAAAATTCTGGAAGAGCCTTTTAGCCTTGTTTGTGAATTAAAGTTCGACGGCACTTCCATATCTCTGACTTATAAAGACGGAAAATTGCAAAAAGCCCTGACCAGAGGAGATGGTGAAAAAGGTGACAACGTGACTGAAAATGTAAAAACTATTCGCAGCATTCCTTTGAGTTTATTTGGAAATGATTATCCTGAAGAATTTGAAATAAGAGGTGAAATTTTAATGCCATGGTCTGTTTTTGATCAGTTAAATAGTGAAAGAGAGCAAAATGAAGAGCCTTTATTTGCTAATCCCCGCAATGCAGCATCAGGCACATTAAAACTAATGAATTCTTCTGTTGTTGCATCCCGCAAACTCGATGCATATCTCTATTATGTTTTAGGCGGGGACTTGCCTGTAGATAACCATTTTGAATCTCTTCATATAGCCAAAAAATGGGGTTTCAGAGTTTCAGATGCAATCAGCAAATGTGATACTCTGGAAGAGGTTATGAATTTCATTAATTATTGGGATAAAAACAGAAAGAATTTACCTGTAGCGACTGATGGTATTGTAATAAAAGTTAATTCATTTGAACAACAAAAAAAACTGGGTTTCACAGCCAAATCGCCAAGATGGGCTATTGCATATAAATTTCAGGCTGAAAGGGCTGTCACAAGACTTAACTCGGTTTCTTTCCAGGTTGGAAGAATGGGAACGGTTACACCTGTTGCGAATCTGGAGCCTGTTTTGTTGTCAGGTACAACTGTTAAAAGGGCTTCTTTACATAATGAGGACATTATCAAATCGCTTGATTTGTATGTAAATGATCAGGTATATGTGGAAAAAGGCGGCGAAATCATACCAAAAATAGTTGGTGTGGATAAAGATGCCAGATTTATGGTTGGAGATAAGATATCATTTATAAAAAAATGTCCTGAATGTGGCAGCGATCTTGTCAGATTTGCAGGCGAATCTGCATGGTATTGTCCAAATCAAAACGAATGTCCTCCCCAGATTAAGGCCAGACTTGAACACTTTGTTCACAGGAAAGCTATGAATATTGATGGTTTGGGGACTGAAACAGTTGATGCTCTGTTTAATCTAGGTGTTGTCAGGAATCCGTCAGATTTTTATAATCTGGATGCTCATACCTTATCAAATATGGAAAGGTTGGGTGAAAAATCTGCAAAAAACATTTTGCAAAGTATCAGATTGTCAAAGGAGGTCCCTTTTGAAAGAGTCTTGTTTGCAATTGGGATTCGTTTTGTCGGTGAAACTGTTGCAAAAAATCTCGCTAAACATTTTAAAAATATGGAAGCTTTAGCTGCTGCTTCTTATGAAGATTTAATGCAGGTTGATGAAATTGGTGAAAAAATTGCTCAAAGTGTCGTTTCGTTTTTTTCATCTGAAAATGGTAAAAAACTGATTTCTGATCTTGCGGGAGCAGGGTTGAAAATGAAAATAAATGAGGATTTTAATAAAGCTGAATCGGGTTTGCTTTCAGGAAAAACAATTGTAATAAGTGGCACATTTACAAAACATTCCAGAGAAGAGTATAAAGATATAATTGAACGAAACGGAGGCAAAAACTCATCTTCGGTATCTTCAAAGACCAGTTTTATTCTTGCCGGTGAAAATATGGGACCTGCAAAGCTGGATAAAGCAACTGAGTTGGGCATCAGTCTGGTTTCTGAAGAAGAATTTCTGGAGCAGCTGCAATTAAACAGTATTTTTTAGTATTTTTGTGGACTTTAAAATATTTTAATTCAATTTTTAACCGACAAAATGCCGGACAAGATGACAAACTCCAGATTTACAGGCATGGGAGTGGCTCTGATTACTCCATTTAAAGATGATGAGACTGTTGATTACAATTCTCTTGGACGCCTTGTCGATTATCAGCTGAAAAATGGAGTCGACTATCTTGTAGTTTTGGGTACCACTGCAGAAACCGCTACACTTTCAAACGACGAAAGAAAGGAAGTAAGCTCCTTTGTTATTAATCGTGTAAATGGTCGCATACCAATAGTTTTGGGCGTGGGAGGTAATTGCACTAAAGCTGTAATCGACGAACTTAAAAATGGTGATTTTACAGGTGTTGATGCTATTCTGTCAGTTACACCTTATTATAATAAACCTTCCCAGGAAGGGCTTTATCAGCATTATCGTGCTATAGCTGAATCTTCTAAACTTCCGGTAATACTCTACAATGTACCAGGAAGGACAGGAGTGAACATGACTTCAGAAACAACTCTTAAGTTAGCAAGAGAGTTTCCGAAAATAATAGCTGTTAAGGAAGCCTCCGGAAATATCAGTCAGATGGATGAAATTATCAAAAATAAACCTAAAGATTTTATGGTAATTTCAGGTGATGATGGTATAACTTTCCCATTGATTACTTTGGGTGCTGTCGGAGTTATTTCGGTTATTGGTAATGCTTTCCCGAAAGAATTCAGCAAAATGGTAAGACTTGCTTTAGCCGGAGATTATGAAAATGCACTTGAAATCCACCATAGTTTCACTGAATTGTTTAATTTGCTCTTTGTTGATGGTAATCCTGCCGGTGTAAAATGCATGTTGAATGCAATGGGTTTCATTGAAAATAAACTCAGATTACCTTTGGTGCCAACACGAATCACTACTTATGAAAAAATAAGGAAAGTGCTGGACGACCTGAATATAAAGTACTAAATATTATATATGAAGCGAACATGTTTCATTTCATATGACTTTGTGAAAAATAATAACTTATGAATATTTCTTATAATTGGTTGAAGGAGTTTGTAAATTTCAATCTTTCTCCTGAAGAAACAGCCACTGTTTTGACCTCTATAGGGTTGGAAAACGGACCTGTTGAAGAAGTTGAAACCATCAAAGGCGGGCTGGAAGGACTTGTAATAGGTGAAGTTCTTACATGTGAACAGCATCCTGATTCGGATCATCTGCATCTTACTACTGTTAATATTGGATGTGGTGAGCCATTAAATATTGTTTGCGGTGCTCCAAATGTGGCAGCAGGTCAAAAAGTAATTGTTGCAACTATCGGTACGAAGCTTTACAGTGGTGATGAGTCATTTGTTATTAAGAAGTCCAAAATAAGAGGTAAGGAATCTTTTGGTATGATTTGTGCCGAAGATGAAATTGGTATTGGCACCAGTCATGACGGTATTATTGTATTGCCTGAAACGGCAGTAGTTGGTATGCCTGCTAAAGAATATTATGGTATAGATTCGGAATTTATACTGGAAGTGGACATAACCCCAAACAGAGCTGATGCAGCTTCTCATTTCGGAGTTGCCAGAGATCTTGCAGCATTTTTGAGGCAGAAAGATGATACTGTCAGGTTAATCAGACCTTCAGTTGATGATTTTAAATCAGACAATAAATCTTATGTTGTTGATGTTAAAGTTGAAAATCATGAAGCTTGCCCCAGATATTCAGGAATAACAGTATCTGATGTAAAAGTTGCTGAATCACCTGAATGGTTGAAGAATCGTTTACAATTGATAGGTGTGAGGCCGATCAATAATATTGTAGATATTACTAATTATCTTTTACATGAAACCGGTCAACCTTTGCATGCTTTTGACGGTGCAAAAATCAAAGGTGATAAAATAATCGTGAATACTGTTCCTGGAGGGACAAAGTTTACTACACTTGATCAGGTCGAAAGATCTTTGGATGAAAAGGATCTTATGATTTGCAACGAAAATGAACCAATGTGTATTGGCGGCGTTTTCGGTGGACTGGATTCCGGTGTAACCGATAGTACGACAAAAGTATTTATTGAAAGCGCTTATTTTAATCCTGTTTGGGTCAGGAAAACAGCCAGAAGACATGGTCTGAATACAGACTCTTCATTCAGGTTCGAAAGGGGTGTTGACCCGGATAATACCGTTTATGTGCTTAAACGTGCTGCTTTGATGATTAAGGAAATTGCAGGTGGCGTAATCTCAAGTGATCTAATTGATATTTATCCTGAAGCGATTAAAGATTTTGAGGTTTCACTGAGTTTTGATAAAATAAACAGACTGGTAGGCAAAGAAATTCCTGCAGAAATTGTAAGGTCAATACTTGATGCGCTGGAAATTAAGATAATTTCGGAAGATGGTGATTTGCTTAATTTGCTAGTGCCTGCATACAGGGTTGATGTTCAGAGAGATGTCGACGTAATTGAAGATATTCTCAGAATATATGGATACAATAATGTGGAGTTTTCTGATACTGTACGTTCTTCTATATCTTATTCTGTGAAACCAGATAGTAACAAAATTCAAAATATCGTATCGGATCAACTTTCAGCAAATGGTTTCAACGAAATATTGAATAATTCGCTGACTTCTGTAAATTATTACAGGAACATGGAGCATTCCTGGTCAGCAGATAATTGTGTTTCAATGTTAAATCCGCTTAGCAATGATCTGGCTGTAATGAGACAGACTCTTCTTTTTGGAGGTCTTGAAAGTATTTCTTACAATAAAAACCGTAAGAATCCTGATTTGAAGCTATTCGAATTTGGTAATTGTTATCATTTTAATTCTGCTGATAAAAAAGAGGGTGATGTATTGGCTGAATTTAGTGAAGATTTTCATCTTGGGATGTGGGTTACAGGTTATAAAAATGATATTCAGTGGGGCAAGTCTCAGGAAAAAGTATCTTTTTATGACTTGAAAACTTATTTTGAGAACATTTTAATAAGGCTTGGTATCAAAAAAGATCAACTGATTCTTGAAGAAGGAAATGATGAAGTATATGTACATTCACTAAGATATAACCTGAGGAATGGCAAAAATCTTGCCGTAACTGGCAAATTAAGATCTTCATTATTGAAGAACTTTGATATAACCGATGAGGTTTATTTTGCTGATATCTTGTGGGGAAATTTGTTGACTGCCACTAAGAAAAATGTTGTTAAATACAGTGAATTATCAAAATTTCCAGAAGTAAGGCGGGACCTTGCTCTTTTGGTTGATCAAAATATTAAGTATTCTGATATAGAGAAAATAGCATTTAATACTGATAAGAAATTTTTAAAGTCTGTTTCTCTGTTTGACGTTTATGAAGGCAAGAATTTGCCTGAAGGTAAAAAGTCTTATGCAGTTTGTTTCATATTGCATGATTTGTCACAGACACTAACTGATAATCAGATTGATGCAGTGATGGATAAGCTTACAAGAAGTTTTGAAAAACAGCTTGGAGCATCATTAAGATAAAATATTAATTGAAGAAAATCATATTTTATGGGAAGAGCGTTTGAATACCGTAAAGCAAGAAAAATGAAAAGATGGGGCAATATGGCCCGTGTATTTACAAAAATCGGAAAAGAAATATCAATATGTGTCAAAGCTTCAGGTCCGGATCCTGAATCAAACCCAAGGTTACGTGTGCTGATGCAAAATGCTAAGGCAGCTAATATGCCTAAGGATAATGTAGAACGTGCTATTAAAAAAGCAGTCTCTAAGGATTTTGCTGACTATAAAGATATGGTTTACGAAGGTTACGGACCATTTGGTATCGCAATTCTTGTTGAAACCCAAACTGATAATCCAACCAGGACAGTGGCAAATGTAAGAAGCGCATTTAATCGTTTTGGCGGTTCACTTGGAACTTCAGGAAGCCTTTCGTTTATTTTTGACAGAAAATCAGTTTTTAAAGTGACTCCTAAAGAAGGTGTCGATATCGAAGAGTTTGAGCTTGAGATTATAGACTACGGTGCTGAAGAAATAGAAATGGATGAAAATGAAATTGTTATTTATGGACAGCCTGAAGATTTTGCGAGGATTCAAAATTATCTTGAGGAAAATGAATACAATATCGTTTCTGCCGAATTCGAGCGTTTCCCTAACGATACCAAAGATATTGATCCCGAGCAAAGAGCCACTATAGAAAAACTCATCGAAAAACTGGAAGATGATGAAGATGTATCAAATGTTTACAATAACATGACTCCGGGTTCAGATGAAGAAGAGGAGTTAAGTTAATCAATAACTTCAGCGACAACGAAATTACTGCCACCCACGAATATTAAATCATCCGGGTGGCAGTTTCTTTTTGCTGCATCAACAGCCTCTTTGACAGTGGCCCATGTACTTCCTTTAAGATCGTATTTCCCGGCCTTTTCAGCTAAAATGTTTTCATTTAAAGCCCTGTTGACAGACGCTTTAGTAAAATAGTAAGCAGCGTCTTTAGGCAAAAGGTTAAGGACAGCATTTATATCCTTGTCATTGACCATACCAAAAACAAAATGCAGATGTCTGAAATGAGTTTTATTTAATTGATTTACAACGTATTTTATACCTGCTTCATTGTGCCCTATATCACAAATAATCCATGGATTTAAGCTAATAGTTTCCCATCTTCCTCTTATTCCGGAATTTTCTTTTACTTTTTTGAAACCATTAATGACATTTTCATCATTTATTATAAAGCCTTTATCCCTTAGAACTTCAACAAGGCTTAAAACCGTTGCACCATTTTCTTTTTGGTATAATCCTGTAAGACCACATTCAATTATTTCATAAGTTGTTTTACTGTTTGGAAGTACATTCAAAAGCAGACTATCTCTTTTATTTTGGGTTTCAAGATAATATTCTTCCTGAGCAAAATGAATTTCTGATTTTTTTTCTTCAGAGATATTAAGGAACACTTGTTTAACTTCATCTTCGGCTTCGCCAACAACCAGTGGCACATTTGCTTTAATTATTCCCGCTTTCTCAAAAGCAATTTTTTGCAGACTATCACCGAGTAAAGCCATATGGTCAAAACTGATATTTGTAATTACAGAAGAAACAGGTGTAATAATATTTGTACTGTCCAATCGTCCCCCAAGTCCGACTTCTATCACAGCAATATCAATATTTTCACTTGCAAACCACTCAAATGCCAAAATGGTTGTGAGCTCAAAAAAAGAAGGCTCAAAATCTGATGGTTTGATTTTAAGATATTTTTCAACAAAATCAATGACATTTTTTTCAGGAATCATATTTCCATTTATCCTGATTCGTTCTCTGAAATCAATAAGATGGGGTGAAGTATATAAACCGACTTTCAGACCGGATTCAACAAGTATTGATGCAATTATATTAGACACAGACCCCTTACCGTTAGTTCCTGCGATATGTACAGTTTTAAAATGTTTATGAGGATTATCATACAGAGTTGCGAGTTTATTTACATTATCCAATCCTGGCTTATATGCTGATGATCCATCATGTTGGTAAACAGGTGTTTGAGTAAAAAGATAATTCAGTGTTTCGCGGTAATTCATAATTAATGCATTTACTTCCTGCAAAGTTACCGCTGATTTTTAAAAATCAACTACTTTTGCATCAATTTACTTATCTATGAATAACTCAATTATTGGTGAAGTTGCTGCATTGTCAGTTTCAGTCTGTTGGGCTGTAAGTTCTACTCATTTCGAAAAAGCCGGTCGATTGGTTGGATCCCTGACCGTCAATTATATCAGACTTTTTCTGGCTTTTTTTATAGTGGGATTACTAAGTCTGATAACAAGAGGTTATTTCCTGCCTGTTGATGCCGGAAGTCAACAATGGATTTGGTTGTCGATATCAGGTTTTATAGGATTTTTCATTGGTGATTTATTGCTTTTTCAGGCACTTACAATTATTGGAGCAAGGTTGTCAATGCTTGTAATGACTTTTTCTCCGGTTATGACTTCTCTTATTGGATTTTTCCTGCTTAAAGAAGAACTAACTATTATTCAGATACTTGCAATTCTGATAATAATTAGTGGAATTTTAATGACTTTCATCGGCAGAGAAAAAAAGCAGTTTAAATTCAGAATGTCAGTAAAAGGTTTTTTACTTGCAGTAGGCGGAGCTTTAGGACAATCCTTTGGCCTTATATTCAGTAAAAAAGGTATTGGTGAATACGATCCGTTTTCCGCAACGCAAATAAGAATCATAGCTGGTTTTCTGGCTTTCACTTTGCTTATTTTATTTATGGGAAGATTTAAAGATGTATTTAATACCTTTAAAATGAAAAAGCCGATGGCTCAGATTACTGTCGGTTCTTTTTTTGGTCCCGGATTAGGAGTAGGTTTATCAATGTATGCAATAATGATGACCGAAACCGGTATTGCTTCAGTCTTAATGTCTCTTACTCCGATTGTTCTTATAGTACCTGCTTTAATAAGAAGAAAGTCTATTGCAAGAAAAGAAATTATTGGAGCCTTTGTCTCAGTTGCAGGTGTAATATTGTTGTTTTTATGATTTTTTAAACGATTTGAATTTACTGATTAATTATATTTGCATTAGAAAGTATATCTGATTTATGGCAATAATATCTTTTTTATGAAAAGGAAATTTGTAAGTGTAGTTTTATTTGGAGCAACTTTGTTTCTGTTTCTTGGGTTGTTCTCGTGTTGTAAAAGTAATAAGGATGCTTATAATTCAGCATATAAAAAGCTAAAAGAGAAAAACGAAGAAATTCAACTTTCTGAAAGAGCAAAGACTGCTTCTGACGTTTCTAAAGAAATTACGATGCATTATACTGATACTACTGCCGTACATCCGCCTGAATCAGTTACACTATTAGTAGGTGAGCCTATTAATTTTAAAGAGTACAGTATCGTTGCAAAAACATTTATAAACAGAACAAATGCGAGAAGTTTTCAGAAAAGGATGGAAGAAGAGGGTTATCCTGCCGTTCTTGTTCAGAATGATGAACTGGTTTTCAGAATAATATTAATGTCTTTTGATAGTGAAGCTGAAGCCAGAAACAGATTGGTTAGTGTAAGAAAACTATTTCCTGATGCCTGGATACTAAAAAGAAAGTGAAAAAGAGCAAAAAATATTGTTTGCTATCACTAATGGTCATGGTTCTGATATCATGTTCTGTTAAAAACAATACAATGGATTACTCACGGATAAATGAAATATCCGGCAATTTGGTTTCAAACAATCAAAGTCTGACTGCAGAAGATCTCAAAAAGTCTGATGAAAGTATAAAAGAGAGAAATAGTGATTTGGTTTCTGAAGCATATTTAAGACGTTTTGAAGAAGAAAAGAAGGCTTTGAACCCTGAAGAAAATAAGTCTGTTTTTTCTGAGTTAGTTAAGAAAAAAACCGTGGAATTATTGTCCGGTGAGAATGTATCCGGCAAATCAAGCTATTTATTCAAAGATATTTCTAAATTAAAAAGATTCAGTGTAATAGCAGGAAGCTTTGCCGATTCTGTTAATTCCGTCAAACATATAGATTTGCTCAGAGGTTTAGATTATGAGCCTTTTTATTATAAGAATACCAATGGTATGTTTCGTGTTGTTGCCGGCACTTTTGATGAAAAAGTAGATGCTGATATTATGGTTTTCAGACTTGAAAATGATTCCATTAAATCGTGGATCATGACAAAATAAAGTTGAGGACTATTTTATTTCGGCAAAATCTTCCAAATGTGAATCTACATAATAAGCAATAGCATTAGTGCAATTTTCTTCTATTTCAAAAAATCTTTCTTCGAGTTCGTCAAAACCTTCATAATTTTCATACATAGCGTGAAATTCTTCTTCTGTAGTTTCACGTTCGAGGTCTGTTTTGTTGGCATCATATATTTCTCTTGCTTTATAAACTATTTTTGATAATTCATCAGCGCCGAATATTTTTAGTGCTTTGGCAAAAGGATTGTGAAATATGTAACTGCCATAACCATTTTGTATCAATTGAATAAATCCTCCCTGCATTACTTCTTCACGAAAAATGAAATATGCCATTAAACTGTTTTGCCAACCGTTTAACAAAGACATAGTGGATGCGTTTATATCACCTTGGGTTACAGAGCTATAAGCATCATAAAAGACTTTCAGAAAAGCATCAGCATCAACCTGAGCTGCTTTTTTTAATTTTTCGTCAGAAACCTGTATTGCCATTTTTTAGAATATTTTTCAGTACAAATATATAAATGTTTGACCATACAGCTACAAAAACATACCTTTGCTTCAATAATAATCAGAATGGATAAATTAAGATTCTTAAGTTTAGGTAGCGGGAGTAGTGGTAATTGTTATTTTTTTGGAAATGCATTTCAGGGAATTCTGATTGATGCAGGCATTTCTGCCAGAGCTGTGCGGAAGAATCTCAGTGAGATTGGAATTGATATGACTCAAATACTTGGAGTCTTTATTTCACATGACCATGTGGATCATATAAAAGCAGTGGGCTCATTAAGTGACAGATTCAATCTGCCAATATACGCAACAAAAAAAACTCATGAGGGTATTTCCAAAAACTGGAATTCGCCTTCGGTTTTGAATGGAAATAAAAAATATCTTGAAACTGGTCAGACACTTAATGTTGGAGATTTCAGTATTTCACCTTATAGTGTTTCACATGATGCAAGTGACAGTGTATGTTTCCATTTGGAATACAGATCTCATAAGATATTGATTGCAACAGATTTGGGATATGCGAATGATGATATATTCAGACTGGTAAAATGTTGCGATATAGTAATACTTGAAGCAAACTATGACATAGATATGCTTGAGAAGGGATCATATCCATACTATCTTAAACAGAGAATTATTAGTGATTCAGGTCATTTAAGTAATAATGAAGCCGCAAATACTTTAGCTGAAAACTGGCATGGTAATTTGAAAGATATCTTTCTTTGTCATTTGAGTAAAGATAATAACAGACCTGAAATAGCTTTGGATACTGTGAAATCTTGTTTGAAGGAAAAAGGTATTGATTATGGTGAAACCGTGAGGATACACCCATTGAAAAGATACAAAGATGATTTGGTGATTTTTTGATCTTAAAATGTTATATAAAAATCGTTACAGAGGCTTGTAGGGCAGGAAATAATTGTTATCTTTGCAGCCGCAAAACACAATGGTACCTTGGCCGAGTGGCTAGGCACCGGTCTGCAAAACCGTATACGGCGGTTCGAATCCGCCAGGTACCTCAAAAATGGATGAATTATTCATCCATTTTTTTTTCAATAAGCATTGAATTCTGGTGCGTGCATTCCCGGTTGCTCTGCGGCGGGGAACGCGCAAAATAATTAACTCCTATACGGAATCGAAGATTCCTCGCTGCTTGCGGCGAGGAGATTCAATTTGACGTAGCCATTTAATTCATTTTATTATATCGATTTAAACTAATCTATGTTATATTTGTTATTAAACTGAACTTAGAAGAATAATTATGAGAACAAAAAAAATTTTTCTAAAAAAACTGGCAATAACGGTTATTATTTGCATTTATGGTACTATCGTATTTGGGCAGAAAACGCTGTTTATAACTGAAAAATCCGGTTCGGTCAAATCTTTTTCTGTAAATGAGATTCGTAAGCTCACTTTTCCGAATGGAAATTTGACTGTTTCTAAAAATGATGGATCTTATGAAATTTTTCCCATTGATGCTGTTGCTGTTTTGAAATTTGCTGGACCGGTTTCAATAGAAAAAAATACTATTGAAAATACTAAAGCATTATTGTACCCTAATCCGGTAAAGGATCATTTTAATTTGTCATTTGAATGTTATAAAGCTGTGAATGCTGATATTCTGATATTTGATATAAATGGGAAGTTATTAATCAATCATAACGTTGAGACAATAGTTGGAAAAAATATAATAGATTTAAATATTGGAAACCTTGTAAATGGTATGTATTTATGTAGTTTACGTTATCAGGGAAATACCATAAATTTAAAGTTCAATATTAATCGTTAAAAATGATTTTAGTAAATTTGCATAGGTTTTCAATCGGAAAAATATGCAATTTAAATATGCTGTAGTAGGAACCGGAGCTTTGGGGGGATTTTATGGAGGAATGCTAGCCAAAGCCGGAAAAGATGTCCATTTTCTTTTTAGAAATGATTATAATCATGTTCTTAAAAATGGTTTAAAAGTAGATTCTGTTTCAGGTGATTTTCATTTGTCTGAAGTAAATGCATACAACGATACCTCAAAGATGCCTGTATGTGATGTTATACTGGTATGCATGAAAACTACATCAAACTATAAGTTAAAAGAATTACTTCCACCTTTACTTCACAAAAAATCCTGTGTTATACTTGTTCAGAATGGACTTGGTATGGAAGAGCTATTGGAAAATGATTTTCCTGAATTGAATATCGGAGGTGCTTTGGGCTTCATTTGTGCTTCAAAAATTAATCCGGGTCACGTCAAACATTTGGATTATGGGAAACTCACTATTGGTTCCTATAAAGGGATTGATTATTGTACTTTAGCAGAGATTTCAAATGATTTGAATGAATCAGGAGTTGAAGCAATCGTCACTGATGATCTGATACTTTCAAGATGGAAAAAACTGGTTTGGAATATCCCTTATAACGGACTTAGCGTAGCTCTTAATACTACGACAGACAAGTTGATGCAAAATTCAGATACTTACATATTGATTAAGGAAATAATGCATGAAGTAATTTCAGCTGCAAATGCATGTGGATATCATATAGAAGAAGATTTTGCCCTTGCTATGCTTGAATCTACTAAAATTATGAAACCATATGCTCCAAGTATGAAACTTGATTTTGATACGAGAAGACCACTTGAAATACAATCAATTTATTCAAATCCATTGAATATTGCTTTAGAAAAAGGTTTTCTTATGTCCAAAGTAAGTATGCTGGAAAAACAATTGATGTTTATTGAATCTCCTCGCCGCAAGCAGCGAGGAATCTTCGATTCCGTATAGGAATAAATCATTTTGCGCT